>NZ_JZWY01000294.1:0-21435 GCF_000966955.1 Streptomyces sp. NRRL S-495 | reverse complement strand
ATGCCGAGGTCCTCGCCGAGCGCCCGGGAGGACGGCAACCGGGTGCCCGGGGCGAGCCGCCCGTCCTGGACGGCCTCGCGCAGCGCGTCCTCCAGGGCGGCACGCAACCCGGCCCCGGCGGCCCGGCGTTCGGTGAGGTCGAGGTGCAGATCGCCGCCGAACGCCGTCCAGGGAGCGTTGTCACGGACCCGGCCGCCGCGGGCGTCGCGGGGCGTGCCGCGGGAGGCGCCGGGCGTGTCCCGGGGGGCGCTCCGGGGGGTGTCGGGAGCGTTCCGGGGGGCGCTCGGCACGGGGCCGGGGGTCGTTCGGGGGCGGCTCATGGCGGGATTATCCCCGCGCCCCCCGCCGCCCGCGGATCTCCGATACATTGCGCCGGACGCACGACCGCGGTGGGGGTGGCGAACATGGCTTACCGGTACGGGAGTTCGGCGGTTCCGCGGCGAAGAAGGCGACCCGGCGGCGGAGGCTGCCTCGGGGCCTTCCTGATGCTGCTCTGCTGCGCGCTGCTGGGCTACCCGCTGGCCCTGCCGGTCCTGCTGCCGGCCCTGATGAGCGCCCAGGCCCCGCCCCAGCACGTCACCCCGGGACAGGTCGCGCTCCTGGCCGCCGTCCCGTACACGGTCGCCCTGCTGCTGGACGGGCAGGCGGCCCGGCGCCGCCGCCGGGTCGCGCCCTGGGTGGTGCCCGCCCGGGCGGCCGTACTGGCCGGCACCTGCTCGCTGCTCGCCCACCTGGTCGGCGCGTACGCGGTGCCGAAGCTCCTCGGCACCCAGGACCCGGCCTCGGCGAACGGCTACACCCTGCAGTGCCTAGCGGTCGGCGCCTTCGCCTGGGGGTGGCGGACCTCGGTCCGCGCCTGGTCCGGCGACCTGCTGGAGCGGCCGCCGGTCCGCCCGGCCCGCACCGGTACCGGACGTTCCGCCACGCGCACCACCACCGTCTCCCGGCCGTCGGCGGGGGAGGTGTGGGTGGCGATGGTGCCGTTCCGGGACCGGGCGGAGGCCGCCCGGCACTACTGCGTCGTGGTCGGCACCCGGTCCGGCTACGCCGAGGTGCTGCAGATCACCAGCAAGGACAAGGACCACCGGGACGACTACATCCGGATGGAGAACGAGGGCTGGGACCGCACCGGCAAGCCCTCCTGGGTCGAGATCGGGATGGCCCCGCGCCGGGTGCCGTACGAGAGCTTCCTCTCCGACCACCCGCAGGGCCCGTGCCCGCCGCGGATCTGGCGGGAGATCCAGCGCCGCCAGGCCGCCCTCGGCGCCGCCCGGACGCCGCGTCCGCGCCCGGTCGGCGGCCCGACCCCGTCCCCCCGCGGCCCGCGCCGCCCCCCGACCTCCGCGCGCAGCCGCCAGCCCTGACCCGGATCAGCTCCAGGTCGCGCCGGCGGGCTCCTGGACCGTCGCGTTGATCCGGTTGAAGAAGTTCGTCAGCCCGATCATCAGGATGATCGCCGAGAGCTGCTCCTCGTTGAAGTGGTCCGCCGCCGCGTCCCAGACCGCGTCCGGCACCGCCTGGCCGGAACGGTCGGCGATCCGGGTCGCCGCCTCGGTCAGTTCGAGCGCGGCCCGCTCCTCCTCGTCGAAGAACGGCGCCTCCCGCCAGGCGGCGACGGCGTGCAGCCGCTCGTCCGTCTCACCGGCCTTCTTGGCCCCGGTGACGCCGGCGAACACACAGGCGCTGCACCCGTTGATCTGGCTGGCCCGCAGGTGCACCAGCTCCAGGATCCGGTGCGGGACCCCGCCCTGGTACATCGCCTTGTAGATGCTCTGGATGCCCTTCATGGCGTCCGGCAGGACCATGGCGGGGTTCTTCATGCGGGCGGTGTGGCTGGTCATCGGTGGATCCTCCGGGTCTGGGTCGTCCGCGTCCTCGTCACGCGGAGCGGTTAACGTCCGTCAAAGAACTGACGGATCCCGACGCGAGGATGTGACAGGTGGACGGGGAAGAGTTTCTGGCGGCCCGCTTCGAGGAGCACCGGCCCCATCTCCGGGCGGTGGCCTACCGGATGCTCGGCTCGCTGAGCGAGGCCGAGGACGCGGTGCAGGAAGCCTGGTTCAAGCTGAGCCGCTCCGATGTGAGCGAGGTGGCCAACCTGGCCGGCTGGCTGACCACCGTGGTCGGACGGGTCTGCCTGGACCTGCTGCGCTCGCGGGTGGCCCGGCGCGAGGACCCGCTGGAGCACCAGGAGGGCCAGGAGGTCCGGCTGCCCGATCCGGTCATCGGCGGAATCCGCGCCCTCGACCCCGAACAGGAGATACTCACGGCCGACTCGGTCGGCATCGCACTGATGATCGTCCTGGAGACGCTGGCACCGGCGGAGCGGCTCTCCTTCGTCCTGCACGACATGTTCTCGGTGCCGTTCGACGAGATCGCCCCGATCCTCGGCCGCACCTCCGCCTCCACCCGCCAGCTCGCCAGCCGCGCCCGGCGACGGGTCCAGGGCGCCGCACCCGCGCCGGACGCCGACCTGGCGCTGCGCCGCGAGGTGGTACGGGCGTTCCTGACCGCCGCCCGCGGCGGGGACTTCGAGGCGCTGCTCGCCGTCCTCGACCCCGACGTGGTGGCCCGCTCCGACGGCGGCACCCTGCGCCCCGCCACGCTCCGGCGCGGCGCGACCGAGGTGGCGACCGGGGCGAGCCTGTTCGGGTCGCAGTTCAGCGGCGAGTCCCGGATGGTGCTGGTCAACGGGGAGCCGGCCGTGGCCACCTTCCTCGACGGCCGCCCGATCTCGCTCGCGGCGTTCACCGTGCGCGGCGGCAGGGTCGTCGGCCTGGACATCTTCACCGATCCGGAGCGGCTGGAGCGGCTCCGCCTGTCGGCCGTCTGACGTCGTGCCCGACGCCGCGGGCCGGGTCGTGGGGCGGGTCGTGGGATGTCTCACGACCCGGCCCGCGGCACGCCCCTACCCCCCGTCGTCCCCGTGCGGCAGGATGTCGAAAAGATCTTGTCCAGGGATGTCGAGGCCGCGCGGCCCGCTCCGACCGAAGGGTGAGAGCGCGCCGAACGGGGCGCACGGACCGGGAGGACACCCGAGATGAAGTACATCGCCATGATCTACGGCAACCAGGCGAAGTGGGACGCGTTCCCGGCCGAGGAGTGGCCGGCGGCGATCGCCAAGCAGGAGGCGTTCAACACCAAGTACCGCGAGACCGGCGAACTCCTCGGCGCCTACGGCCTCGCCGACGCGGCCGCCGCCCAACTGGTCCGCCGCGCCGAGGGCCTGCCGGTCGTCACCGACGGCCCGTACCTGGAGACCAAGGAGTACCTGGCCAGCTTCTACGTCCTCGACTGCGAGAGCCTGGAGCGCGCCCAGCGGATCGCCGCCGACATGCCGTACGCGGACGTCGACCCGGTGGAGCTGTGGCCGATCCTGCACGAGTCCCCGTCCCCCGACGCGGCGGACGTGTGAGCGGCGGGCCACTCCCGGAGCCGGGCGGGCCACTCGTCGGACCGGGTGGCTTGCTCCCGGAGCCGGGTGGCCTGCTCGGTGGACCGGGCGGCCCCGAGGGTCTGCTGCGCGAACTCGCGCCGCAGGCCCTCGGGGCGTTGGTGCGCCGCTACGGCCGGGGCCTGTTCGACGCCTGCGAGGACGCCGTGCAGGAGGCCCTGCTGGCCGCCGCCACCCAGTGGCAGGCCGACGGCCTGCCGGAGAACCCGCGCGGCTGGCTGGTCACGGTCGCCACCCGGCGGCTGGTCGACACCGTCCGCAGCGAGGCGGCCCGGCGCCGCCGCGAGGACGCCCTCGCCCTCGCCACCCCGCAGTCGGCCCTGCTCGGCCCCGCCCCCGACGCGGCGGCCGACGCCGACCGGGACGACTCCCTGCACCTGCTGTTCCTCTGCTGCCACCCCGACCTGTCCGCGCCCAGCCGGATCGCCCTCACCCTGCGCGCCGTCGGCGGCCTGACGACGGCACAGATCGCGGCCGCGTTCCTGGTGCCCGAGTCGACGATGGCGCAGCGGATCAGCCGCGCGAAGCAGACCGTCCGCTCCTCCGGCCTGCCCGCCCGGCAGCTGGCCGAGCGCCTCGCCGAGGTCCGCCAGGTCCTCTACCTGATCTTCAACGAGGGCTACACCACCAGCGGCGGCGAGGACCTGACCGCCCCCGAACTGTCCACCGAGGCGATCCGGCTGGCCCGGCTCCTGCTCCGGCTGGTCCCGGACGACCCCGAGACGGCCGGACTGCTCGCCCTCATGCTGCTCACGGACGCCCGCCGGCCCGCCCGCACCGGCCCGGGCGGGGTCCTGGTGCCGCTGGCGGAGCAGGACCGTTCGCGGTGGAACCGGCCCCTGCTGGAGGAGGGCGTGGCCCTGATCGGCCGGACCCTGCCCCGCGGCCCGGTCGGCCCGTACCAGGTCCAGGCCGCGATCGCCGCCGTCCACGACGAGGCGCCGGACGCGGAGTCCACGGACTGGCCGCAGATCCTGGCCCTCTACGGCGTGCTCGAAGGCTTCGGCGCCAACCCCTTCGTCACCCTCAACCGCGCCGTCGCCCTCGCCCTGGTGGAGGGCCCGGCGGCCGGCCTGGCCGCGCTCGCCCCGTTGGCGGAGGACCGGAGGTTCGCCCGCCACCACCGCCTCCTCGCCACCCGGGCCCACCTGCTGGAACTGCTCGGCGACCCGACGGCCGCCACGGTCTACCGCGAGGCCGCCCGCCGCACCACCAGCGCCCCCGAACGCCGCCACCTCACGGAGCGGGCCCGCCGACTGGAGACCGACCGGCCTTCGGGGACCGACCGGTCTTCGGGGACCGACCGGTCTTCGGAGGCCGACCCCCGACTGGAGACCGACCACCGATGACCGAACGCACCGTGATCCGCGACGACGTGACCCTGGTCTGCCACGACCATGGCGGCGACGGCCCGCCGCTGCTCCTGCTGCACGGCCTGGCCGGGTACGGGGGCGAGTGGGACACGCTCGCCCGGCAGCTCGGGCCGAGGTTCCGGGTGGTCACCGTCGACCAGCGCGGCCACGGCGCGAGCACCCGGCGTCCGGCGGACGTCTCCCGGGCGGCCCACGTCGCCGATGTGGTCGCCGTGATCGAGCAACTGGACCTCGGCCCGGTGACCCTGCTCGGCCAGTCCTACGGCGGGCACGCCGCGATGCTGACCGCGGCCGCGCACCCGGAACTCGTCGAGCGCCTGGTGATGGTCGAGGCCGGACCGGCCGCCGCCTCGGCCGAGACCGTCGCCGACATCGGTGCCTGGTTCGACTCCTGGCCCACTCCGTTCGCCTCGGTGTCGGCCGCCGTCGAGTTCCTGGGCGGCGGCCCCGTCGGCGAGGCGTGGGCGGCCGGGCTCGAAGAACGTGCCGATGGCCGGCACCCGCGCTTCGACCCCGATGTCATGGTGGCGGCCCTCACCGACAACACCCACCGCTCCTGGTGGCCCGAGTGGGGCCGGATCGCCTGCCCCACCCTGGTCGTCCTCGCGCAGTCCACCATCATCGACGCCGAGCAGCTCGACCGGATGCACCGCGACCGCCCCGACAGCGTCCTGGCCAGCGTCCCCGGCACCACCCACGACCTCCACCTCGAACGCCCGGAGGCACTCGTGGAGCTGGTCGAAGCCTTCGTCGGACGGTAGCCGGCCCCGCCGCGCGGGGCCCCGGCACAGGAAGTCGGTGGGGCCGACTTCCTGCGCGGCCGGCGCCGGGCAGCCGTTGCCGCTATCGGAGCTGTCCGGGCTGGCCAGGATGATCGGGCTGTTCGGGCGCCGTGCGCAGCCGGGTGTGCAGATGGCCGTCGAGGGGGTAGTCGGGCGGGGTCGCCGGCAGGACGCGGTCGAAGGCGTACCGGCTCTTCTCCGCGACTCGGCAGGAGGCGGTGTTGTCCACCTGGTGCAGCAGTTCGAGCCGCCGGAGCCCGCCCGGGCCCAGGGTGTCGAAGGCCCAGCCGGTGAGCGCCTCCAGCGCGCGCGGCGCGACGCCCCGGCCACGGGCGGGGGCGGCCGTCCAGTAGCCGACCTCGGCGGTGGGCCCGCCGGGCGAGACCCGCTTGAGCACGAGGTTGCCCAGTGGCGGCCCCGGTTCCGCGCCCGGCCGCGCCTCCAGGACGGCGAAGGCGAACCGGTGCCCGGCCGCCCAGGCCTCCTGCTGGGTGCCGACCCAGCGGAGCGCGTCGGCCTCGTCGTCGACGACCGAGGTCGTCCAGCGGCGCAGCACCGGGTCCCGGTACACCTCGACGAGTGCGGGCGCGTCCTCGCTCCGCCAGGGCCGGAGCAGTAGAGCGGGGGCGGACGGGGTGGCGTCGACGTGCAGGACCACGGTGTCGTTCATCGGGGGATGGTAACCGGAGGCCCGGCCGACGCCTGGTCAACAGTGGTGGCACCGCTGGCCGATGGGGGTGCCGTCGTCCGAGGGGCGCGTGGCAGACTGGGCGGCCGACGGACAGTTCGTTCGAGTAGGACACGGGGGCGGGCATGACCGGTCGGGGGACCGTGCTCGGCGGGCGCTACACGCTGGCCGAGCGCATCGGCGGCGGCGGGATGGGCGCCGTCTGGCGGGCCGAGGACGCGGTGCTCGGGCGGCCGGTGGCGGTGAAGATCCTCCACCCGGCGCTGCTGGCGGACGTGATGTTCGCCGAACGCTTCCGCCGCGAGGCGCGGCTGCTGGCCCTGCTGGACCACCCGGGCATCGTCGACGTGCACGACTACGGCGAGGAGGAGCCGCCGGACGCGGACGGCGACCGCCTCGCGTACCTGGTGATGGAGCTGGTCGACGGCCGGCCGCTGGACCGGGTCCTCGCCGCGGACGGCGCCTTCCCGCCCGCCCGGGCGCTCGGGCTGCTCGCCGAGGCGCTGGACGCCCTGCACGCCGCCCACCGGCGCGGCATCGTGCACCGCGACGTCAAGCCGTCCAACCTCATGCTCCGGGACGACGGCCGGGTGACGGTCACGGACTTCGGCATCGCCCGGTCCATGGCCGGGACCAGGCTCACGGCCTCGCACGCGGTGATCGGCACCGCGCTCTACATGGCCCCGGAACAGGCCGAGGGCAAGGCCGTCACCCCGGCCGTCGACCTCTACGCGATCGGCGTGGTCTGCTACGAACTGCTCGTCGGCAGGCCGCCGTTCACCGGCGGGGGCATGCTGGAGGTGGCGCTGAAGCACCTGCGCGAGCCCGCGCCGGAGCTGCCGGGGGACATCCCGCCGGCGGTGCGCGCGTTCGTCGCGACGGCGCTGGCGAAGGACCCGGGCGACCGGTTCACCGACGCCGCGGCGATGGCGGCGGCGGCCCGGGCGGCGGTGGACGGCGAACGGCCGCCGGCGCTCCCGGCGCCCGCCGTCGCGAAGGCTGCCCCCGAGGCTCCAGCGGCCGTGGAGCCAGTGGCTGGGGAGCCTGCGATCGGGGAACCTGCGGCCGGGGAACCTGTCGCCGCTGTGGGTCCGGTGGCGAGTACGGAACCGGCCAGGCGGATGCGCCGGCGGGGCTTCCTGGTGCCGGTGGTCCTGCCGATCGTGATCTCGGTCGGTACGGCCACCGTGCTGCTCGTCGACCGCGCGCCGTTCACCTCGCAGGCGCAGGAGCCGAGTTCGCCGCCGGCGGTCACGGTGACCATGACCGCCTGGCCGACGGGTGCGTCGTCGGCCGGGGGCCTGCCCCCGACCCCGTCCGCCGTCCCGTCCGTGCCGGGTGCTCCGTCCGGTGCACCGACCGGTTCGTCCTCCTCGGCCGCTCCGGCCGCGAAGCCGACACCTCCGGCCACGACCCCGCCCACGACTCCGCCGCCCTCCGCGTCCCGGCCGGGCGGGTCCCCGTCCGCCGCCCCGAACGCTCCGCAGCCGCCCCAGCAGTCACCCGCCCAGGCCCAACAGCCCACCTCGGCGGCCCCGTCCGCCGCCCCGGCCACCGCACCCCCGGCCACCGCGCCCCCGGCGAGCACCGCCCCCGGTGCCGCCCCGGCGAACGGCTGCGGCGGCACCAACTGGGGCTACATCACCAATGTCGGCGACGGTCTCCGCATGGGCCTCTCCCAGGACGGCCTCGCCGGCGGCCAGGCCGTGGTCATGGGCGGCGCGACCGCCTACGGCTGGGTGCACACCGTTCCCAGCAGCTGGCACCAGTTCAACCCCTGCAAGCTGAGCGCCCCCGTCCTGGTGCAGGAGATGGACGGCCGGGTGGCGCTGTCCAGCGGCTTCAGCTTCCTCACCAACTGGACGGTCACGGCCGCGACCGTCCCGGGGGCCTTCTACCTGAAGGACTACATGGGCCAGAACTGCCTGACCGACAACGGAATCGGCGCCCAGCTCACCATGACCGCGTGCACCCCCGGCAACAAGTCCCAGGAGTTCCGCATCCCCTAGCGGCTGCTAGTAGCCATTAGTAGCCGTTAAGGGCTGGACGTCGGCGCTGACGATGTGCCAGGATCGTTCTGCGGCCGACCGCAGGGGGCGGTCGCAGGAGGGGAGGACCCAGTCATGTCCCAGGAGAACCCGGAGTACGTGTCGGTGCCGGTGCCGGCCCACCTGGTCCCGGCCGTGTATGCCTTCATCGCCGAGCGCAGCGGCGTCACCGCAGGCCAGGCCGGTGCCGGGGCCACTGCCGCGGAGCTCGCGATCAGGTCCCCGCAGGGCGAGCAGCAGCGCCGCCGCGACGAGTGGACCGTCGAGGACCTCCGCACGCTGATCAGCGACCGCCGCGACTCCGTCCAGGTGGTCGTGGCCATCCTCGACATCCTCGCCGAGCAGCCCGGCACCCGGGTGGCCTACGGCGACCTGGCCGGGGCGCTGCAGCTCGACCGCACCCGGCTGCGCGGCGCGCTGTCCGGCTTCACCCGCGTCCTGAAGGCCCACTACGAGCGGGAGTTCTGGCCGATGTGGTGGACCGAGGTGCCCGCGGGCGAGGGCCGGGGCAGCGAGTTCGTGTACTACGTCAGCGATGTCGTCGCGCGGCGCTGGCGCGAGGCCCGCGCCGAGGCGTGAGCGGCTGTGAAAGGCTCCGAGTGGCGGTCAACGCCACTCGGTGCCTTTCGTCCGCCTGTCACTGGCCCGCGCGTCGCTCACAGGTCCACCCGCTGCCAGCCGTCGCCGCCCGGTCCCACCGGGGCCGGGGCGAAGTCGTAGCGGACGCCCTCCGGTCCGAGGGCGAGCAGGGAGAGCGAGGAGGAGCCCCAGATCCGGCCGTCCCCGAAGTCGCGTCGCTGGACCAGGGCGGCGGGTGCGTCGAGGGGCAGTCCGTCTCCGGTGGCGATCGGCAGCCAGGCGCCCCAGGCGCGTTCGGTGTTCGGGGCGTCGGGCAGCGGCAGCGGACGGGGCTCGGCCTCGAACCGGGCCCGGAAGTGGTCGGCGCGGGCGGCCATCAGGGTGCGGATCCGCTCGGAGGCGGTGCGGCTCTCGGCCAGACCCTCCGGCCCGTCGTTGAGGACCACGCTCAGCCCGGTCGGCAGGTCCAGTCCGATGAGCCGGCCACCGGTCCCGCCGCCCCAGCTGAGTACCCGGGCGCCGTCGGGCCGGACGACGACCAGGTGGAACGGGTCGTACCGGTCGAGGTCCAGGGTGTCGATCCGGCCGCCCCGGACGGCGAGCAGCGGCAGTTCACCGCGCGAGAGCCGGGCGGCCTCCGGTGCCGAGGTGCCGAAGCCGTTCAGCAGGCAGGCCGCGACCGGTCCGGAATCCCCGGAGCCGGTGCCGCCCGGCTCCACCGCGAGCCAGGTCCCGCCGGCGACCAGGTCCAGTCCGCCGACCGCCGAGGGCTGCGCGGGCCAGTGGCGGCCGGGCGGCGACCAGCGCCGTCCCATGTACTCGTCCCGCACCGACAGCAGCAGTACCGGCACCGCCGCGGACGGCTCGATGCTCACGAACGCCGTACACACGTCCTGTCCCCCTGACCTCGCCCCTCCCTGCGATCCTCGCACGCCTGTTCGCCGACCGGGAGAGGTAGGTCATTGGGGCGTCCTGGGCGTCCGGGACGCACCGGACGCCCAGGAAGAAGGGGGCGCCCAGGATGCTCCCGGGCCCTTCGCCCGGCCCCGTCCCACCGCACTCCGCATACTCCGCACACTTTGCAAAGTGCACTTTGCAAAGTGTGCGCAACCCGAGTCATGCCCCTTGCCCCGCCCTGATTCGGGCCTTCCCCGTCCTTCCCGATCTTCTCCGCACTTTGCAAAGCCATACTTTGCAAAGTGCGGGGTGCAAAAGCAGAGGGAGGGGAGAGAGTAGGGGAGGGCGGGCGGCAGCGGCTGCCCGCCACTGGAGTGGCCCACGATTTCCGCGCCCGAACGTACCGAAGCGCCAGGCCACCACGCCCCTAGGCTGAGCGCCATGACGACCACGAACAACACCCCCGTCACCTCCGCCGACAGCCCGGTCCCCGCGCCCGCCCAGCGCATCTCGCTCCCCGACGTCGCCCCCGACTTCTACAAGGCGATGCTCGGCCTGGACCGCCGGGCCCGCCAGGGCGTGGACCCGGTGCTCGCCGAACTGGTCAAGGTGCACGCCTCGATGATCAACGGCTGCGCCTTCTGCGTCGACATGCACAGCACCGACGCCCTCGGGAACGGCGAGCAGAACCACCGCCTGCTCTCCCTCCCGGCCTGGCGCGAGACCCCGTGGTTCACCGCCAAGGAGCGCGCCGCCCTGGCGCTGACCGAGTCCTTCACCCTGCTCACCCAGGGCCATGTGCCGGACGCCGTCTACAACGAGGCGGCCGCGCACTTCGAGGAGGCCGAGCTGGCGCAGCTGATCGCGCTGATCATCACCATCAACGCCTGGAACCGGATCGGCGTCGGTACCCGGCTCAGCCCGGCCGCGAAGTAGCGGGGCGGCGGACGATGACGGTCGAACAGCGGGAGAAGGCCCGCGTCCTGCGTGAACTCCACCGCCCGGGCGAGCCGTTGGTGCTCGCCAACGTCTGGGACGCGACGAGCGCCCGGCTGGTCGCGGCGGCCGGGGCGCGGGCCCTCGCCACGGCCAGCGCCAGCGTCAGCTGGGCGCTCGGCAGCGCCGACGGCGAGGGCGCCGACCGCTCGCCGGTGCTGGCGCAGACGGAGCTGATCGTCCGTGCGGCCGGCCCGTTGCCGGTCACGGCGGATCTGGAGAGCGGGTTCGCCGGGACCGCCGCGGGCGTCGGCGGGACGGTCGAAGCACTGCTAGCCACCGGCGCGGTCGGCGTCAATCTGGAGGACGGGGGCCGGCCGGTCGCCGAGGCGGCCGAGCGGATCGCGGCGGCCCGGGCGGCGGCGGACGCGGCCGGGGTGCCGCTGTTCGTCAACGGCCGCACCGATGTCTTCCTGCACGCCGGGGGTGCCGCGGACCCGGCGGAGCTGCTGGACGAGGCGGTGACCAGGCTGCGGGCCTACGCCGAGGCGGGCGCTGACGGTGTGTTCGCCCCGGGGGTGTCCGATCCGGCGGTGATCGCCGCACTGGTCGGGGCCGTTCCGGCGCCGCTCAATGTGCTCGCCGGCCCGGGCTCGCCGTCCGTGCCGGAGCTGGCGGCGCTGGGCGTGGCCCGGATCAGCCTGGGGCCCGGCCTGGCGAAGGCGGCGTACGCGGCGGTGCGCCACGCCGCCGAGGAGGTGTACGGGGACGGAACGTACTCCGCGCTCGACGGCGGGCTCGACTACGGGGAGCTGCAGGGGCTGTTCGTCACCCGGTGAGCGCGCCGAGCGCTCCGAGCGTGCCCACGGCGTGGTTGACGACATTGCCGTTGGAGCAGGTGGTGGGCCCGGCGCCGTGGCTGCCGAGGGCGGGGACGGCCGCGAACTCCTGCAGACAGGCCGCGGCGGAGGCGAAGTCCGGCCCGGTCGCCGCGCCACCACCGGAGCCCGCGCCCGCGCCCGAGCCCGCACCCGAGCCCGACTGCGAGCCCGAGCCGGACGGCCCCTCCTCGCCCGCGGCGAACGCGGCGGTCGGCGCGGCGGCCAGCGCCAGCGCGGCCAGCAGGAGCGCGCCGGGCCGCCGCACGCCGCTCACAGGCCGTACGCCGCTCACAGGCCGCACGCGGCTCACAGGCCGTGCCCGATCTCGCCGCTGAGGCCCGGGTGGGTCATCTGGTTGGTGCCGATGGCCTCGATCTCGCTCGCCGTACCGCCGACCACCGGCAGGTCCTTGGCCTCGTGCAGCAGGAGGTCGGCGGGGGAGAGGGTCATCCCGTTGGACAGGCCGCCGAGCGCGTCCGGCGAGGCCGCGGTGGAGGTGGCGGCGGACGCGGACGGCACGGCGGCGGCGAGACCGGCCACGGTGAGGGCGGCCAGGGTGGCGAGTTTCTTCATGAACCCCCCAACGACCCGGCCGCCCCGAGGTCACCGCAACCCGCGCGGCGACCGGCGGGTCAGACCGTGACCCGCAGCGTGCGCACGCTGTTGCTGACGAACGAGGCGATCGGCTCCGGCTCCGGCCCGTCCGCGAGCGCGAGCCGGGGGTAGCGCTCGAACAGGAACCGCAGCGCCGTCTCCGCCTCCAACCGGGCCAGCCCCGAGCCCAGGCAGAAGTGCGGGCCGTGCCCGAAGGACAGGTGCCGGTTCGGCTGCCGGCCGAGGTCGAAGCGGTCGGCGTCGGGGTAGTGGGCCTCGTCCCGCCCGGCGGCCGCGTACGAGGCGAGCAGCGCCTCGCCGCGCCGGATCACCACGTCACCGACCCGGATGTCCTCGGCGGCGTAGCGGAGCGGGAACTGTCCGACCGGCGAGTCGTACCGCAGGGTCTCCTCGACCACGGCCGACCACGGCACCGTGCCGTCCAGCACCGTCCGCAGCTGCTCGGGGTGGGCGAGCAGGGCGCGCACCGCGTTGGTGATCAGGTTGAGCGTGGTCTCGTGCCCGGCCACCAGCATCAGCAGCAGGGTGCCGACGAGCTCCGGCTCGCCGAGCCGGTCGTCCTCCTCGCGGGCGGCGATGAGGTCGGTGGTGAGGTCGTCACCGGGTTCGGCCCGCTTGGCGGCGACCACCGAGGCGAGCAGTGCGAACAGCGACTGCTGCGCGGCGGCGGCGGCCCCGGGGGTGGCGGAGCTGGAGACCAGGGTGTCGGACAGTTCGTGCAGCTCGTCCTGCTGCTTGGGCGGCAGGCCGAGCAGTTCGCCGATCACCTGCATCGGCAGCGGGTAGGCGAAGTGCTCGCGCAGGTCGAACGCGCCGTCCAGCTCGCCGATCCGGTCGAGCAGGGCGGTGGTCCTGGTCTCGACGGCGGGCTGCAGGGCGGCCACCCGGCGCGGGGTGAAGGCCTGGGTGACGAGTCCGCGCAGCCGCCGGTGGTCCTCTCCGTCGACGGTGATCATGCCGGGGACGGTGACGAAGTTGATCAGTGGCCAGCCCTCGGGCAGCCGGCCCTCCCGGAACACCGTCCACAGCTGGGGGTCCTTGCCGACGCGGGGGTCGGCGAGGAGCTCCTGGAGGGTGTCGTGGTGGGTTATCGCCCAGACCACCACCCCGCCAGGGAGTTCCACCAGGACCGCCGGGCCGGCTCCCCGGAGCCGGGCGTTCTCCCCGTGCTGGTCGCGTCCGAAGGCGTCGAGGACGACGGGCTCGGTTCTTCCGTCCCCAGGGCCGTCCCCGGCGTCTGCGGAGTCTGCGGTACCTGCGGCGGTGTCCATGCGGAGGGCCTCTCGGGAGCTGGCGGTCGGGGCGGGGTGAAGGCGCTGTAGAGCACCGGCAGGCTGATCAGGGCGCGCGACCAGGGGGACGGGCGCCAGGCCAGCTCGTGCGGGGGGACGGCGAGTTGGAGGTCCGGCAGGCGGTGCAGCAGGGTCTCGACGGCGGTCTCGACGATGATCCGGGCCGGGTGCTGGGCCGGGCAGACGTGCTTGCCCGCGCCCCAGGCCAGGTGCGCCCGGTTGCCGCCGATCGACGCGTGGCCGATCGACGCGTGGCCGAGGGCGCCGGGGCCCTGGGCGGCCGGGTCGGCATTGGCCGCGGCCAGGCCGAGGACGAGCATGTCGCCGCGGGCGATGAACTGGCCGCCGAGCACGGTGTCCGAAGTGGCCCACCGGCCGGGGAAGTTCTGCGTCGGCGGGTCGCGCCAGAGCACTTCCTCCAGCGCGTCTGCGACGGTCAGCCGGCCGCCGGTGAGGGTGGCCCGGAAGCGCCGGTCGGTGAGCAGCAGCCGCAGGGTGTTGCCGGTCCAGCAGATGGTGGTCTCGTTCCCGGCGATCATCAGTACCACCAGGTGGTGCACCGCCTCCTCGTCGGTCAGCGCGGCCGGGTGGGCCAGCAGCCAGGAGGTGAGGTCGGCCCCGGGCGTGGTCCGGCGCCGCCGGACCAGGTCGACCAGGAGGGCCTGGAACTCCTGGTTGGCGCGCACCGATTCGGTGCCGCTGTCGGCGATGTGGCTGATCAGCCGGATGAGGTGCGCGCCCGCCTCGTCGGGCAGGCCGAGCAGTTGGGTGAAGACCAGCAGCGGCAGCCGGCGCGCGTACTGGCCGACCAGGTCCGCGGTACCGTCGGGGCCCCAGCTGTCGATCAGCGCGTCGGCGGCGGCCTCGGTGGTCTCGCGCAGCTGCCGGTGGTCGACCCGGGCGAGGGTGTCGGCGACGGCGGCGCGCAGCCGCTGGTGCTCGGCGCCGTCCAGGTTGAGCAGGGTGGGGCGCCAGGAGGTCATCGGCTGGAGCCGTGAGTCGGCGGCCAGCCGGCCCTCGGCGGGGACCCGCCAGCGGCGCGAGTCCTTGGAGAACAGCGCCTCGTTGCGGGTGAGTTCGAGCAGCTCGGGGTAGCCGAGGACGAGCCAGGACTCGACCCCGGGCTCCAGCTCGATCGGTGCCACCGGCCCGTACTGGGCGCGCAGCCGGGCGTACAGGCCGTGCGGGTCGTCGGCGACGGCGGAGCCGTAGAGCGGGGTGAGCGGCACCCCGACCGGCAGCCCGCCGGGCAGGGTGCCGCTGTGGGCCGCGGTCGGGGGGACGCCCTCGTGGGCGGTGGCCGGCGGGGCGCCGCCGGCCGCGTGCGCGGGGCACCCGGGCGGCGGGACGGCCGTCGTACCGGGCTCGGGAACGGTCATCGCTGCGGCTCCAGGACGGCGGTGCGGTACAGGTGGTCGACGAAGTCGATCAGCAGGTCGTACGCGGCCCGCCGGTCCCGGGCGTCGCAGTACAGGATCGGCGCCCCGGGCAGCAGGTCCAGCGCCGACCGCAACTCCTCCTCCGGGTAACTCGGGGTGTCCGGGAAGGTGTTGACGGCGACCGCGAACGGGATCTGCTGCTCCTCCAGCCGTCCGAGCACGTCGAAGCTCTCGTCCGGACGCCGCAGGTCGACCATGGCGATCGCGCCGAGCGCGCCGCGCGACAGGTCGTCCCAGAGCGGCCAGAACCGCTGCTGGCCGGGCGTGCCGAACAGGTACAGCGCGAGCCGGGGGTTGAGCGTGATCCGGCCGAAGTCCAGCGCCACCGTGGTGGTGGTCTTGCCGCCGCGCCCGGTGAGGTCGTCCACACCGGTGCTGGCGGCCGTCATGGTCTCCTCGGTGCGCAGCGGGGAGATCTCGCTCAGCGAGCCGACCAGGGTGGTCTTGCCGACCCCGAACGGGCCGGTGACGAGGATCTTCACCGCGCCCTGGACGGACGGCGGCAGGTACTGCGGTGCGGCGGGAGGGCCGGCGACCGGGTCAGCGGAGTTGGCGGAGGCCAACGAGTACCTCTTCCAGAAGAGTGGTGGGCAGGCGTTCGGCCTGCGGAACGGGCGGGAGTACCTGGACGGCGCCGAGGTCCCAGAGGTCGCCGACCAGGACCTTGACGACACCGAGCGGCAGCCCCAGGTGGGCCGACACCTCGGCGATCGACAGCAGGCTGTGGCAGAGGTCCAGGATCCGCCGGTGCTCACGGTTGAGCAGGGCGTGCTCGGGGAGTTCGGGCCGGTCGGGTAACGCGACGACCAGGCTCTCGAAGGCCAGCTCGGTGCGGGTGGGCCGGCTGCGGCCGCCGGTGATGACGTAGGGGCGGACCGGACCGCCGCTCACCGCTGGCCCCCCGCCGCGAGATCGGCGCGCGGCGGGCTGGTGAGGTGGGCGCCGATCCGCTCGACCAGGACCTGCATCTGGTAGGCCACCAGGCCGGCGTCCACGTCGTCGCCGGTCACCACCGCCAGGTGGGCCCCGGCCCCGGCGGCGACGATGAAGAGGTAGCCGCCGCCGTACTCGATGACGATCTGCCGGGTCGCGCTGCCGCGGCCGCCGAAGCCCTGGGCGACACCGCGGGCCAGCGACTGGAGGCCGGAGCAGGCCGCGGCGAGCCGCTCCGCGTCCTCGCGCACGATGCCCTCGCTGCGCCCGATCTCCAGGCCGTCGTTGGACACCACGACGGCGTGCTGGACCTGCGGGACGTTGACGATGTCGGCGAGCAGCCAGCCGAGGTCAGGGGTGGTGGTCATGGAACTCTCCGGGGCGCTGGGGAAGCTGGGGGGAAGGGGGAAGGGAAGGGTCGTGCGGGTCCTGGGAGCCGGCCCGGGCGGCCGAGCGGCCGCCGGCGGTGCCGGCCTGGAACATCGACATGAACGCCTGGGCCTGCTGCGCCGAGCGGTACGGCGGGGCCGGCGGCGGGGTGGGGGCGGCGTTGGCGGCGTGCCGGGTGGCGGCGCGGCCGCGGCGGTGGCTCCGGCGGGGCAGCGGCGGCGGGGCGGTGTCCGGTGCGTCGCCGGCTGTCGGGTAGCCGGCGACGGGCGGGTACACGGGCGGGTAGCCGGTGGTCGTCGCGGGGTCGTACGGCGCCGGGTCGTCCAGGTCGTACGGGATCCCCTGCGCCGAGTGCGGCGAGTGCGGCGGGTACGGGGAGTGCGGTGCCTGCGGCGTGTACGGCTGGTAGGGCTGGTACGGGTCCTGGGGTACGTGCGGTGCGTGCGGCTCGTAGGGCGCGTGCGGGCGGTCCGCCGGGACGTCCGGGTACGCCGTCGCGGCGTCCGGGTACGCCGCCGGCTCGGGCAGGTCGGGCCGGGCCGGGGGGACGGCCCGACCCCGGGGCCCGGACCGCGCGGGCGCGGCCGATCCCCCGAACACCGCGTCGCCCCGGCCCAGGCCCGGCACGGTCGGCGGCAGCGGCTCGGTGAGCAGCGCGTTCGGCAGCAGCACCACGACCCGCACTCCGCCGTACGGCGAGGGCGCGGAGCCGATCGTGACCCGGAACCCGTACTGCTCGGCGAGCCGGCCGACGGCCGCCAGGCCGAGCTGGGGCACCTCGCCGAGGCGGGAGACCTCCAGCGTGGACCCGCCGGCCAGGGCGTCGGCGGCCTTCTCGACGGCGGGTTCGGGCATCCCGACACCGCCGTCGTCGATCTCGATCACGGCCCCGTTGTGCACCGGCATCAGGGTGACGTACACCTGGGTGCTGGGCGGGGAGTAGCGGGTGGCGTTGTCCAGCAGTTCGGCCACGGCGTGGATCAGCGCCTCGGCGGCGGCGCCGACCACGGCGGTCTCGATCCGGCTGCGGATCATCACCCGCTGGAACGGCAGGATGCGCGACTGGGCGCCGCGCACGACGTCCTCCAGCGAGACCGGCTCGGGCCAGTGGCGGCCGGCCCTGGCTCCGCAGAGCACGGCCAGCGTCTGGGCGAGGCGGGCCTGTTGGGCGGCCGCGTGGTCGGCCTTGAGCAGGCCCTCCAGCAGGGTCGGGTCGTCGTGGGTGCGCTCCATCTCGTCCAGCAGGGCCTGCTGGTCGTGCGCCATGACGAGGATCCGGCGGGCCACGCTGAGGAAGGCCCGCTGGGTGGAGGCGTTGAGTTCGTGGTCCTGCTGGGCGGCGGCCAGTTCGGTGCCGCGGCGGGAGAGTTCGGCCGAGAGCTGTTCCCGGAGGCGGGTGATCTCGTGCTCCTGCTGGGTGACCCGACGGCGCTGGGTGGCGGATACCGCGCGGTAGCGGGCGGCGGCCACCAGGGCGAGAGCGGCGAGCACGCCTGTTGCCGTTGCGCACCACTGAGTCATCGTCACGCGGCGAATTCTAGGGCGATGATCCTATGAAGGTGCGACCGGATCTCGCCAGGTGACCGGATCTCATCGATATCCCGTCAATACCGCGCCGGTCCGCACTGGTTCGGACGCGATCGGACTGTCCGTGGGCAGTCGACCGGTGTCCCGTCAGCCCCGCTGGTGCACAGTCGACAGGCGGTGCAACAGCAGCAACGCGACGTCGTCCGGACGCGAACGCCGCTCGGTCACGTTCAGGGTGAGCAGATCGGCCAGCTTTTCCAGGTCCGGCCCCGGCTCGACCCGGACCGGCCCGGCGTTGCGCGCCCACAGCTCCAGCCCGCCGAGCATCCGGTGCACCGACTCGTCGTAGTCCTCCTCGCGGTCCTCCACCAGGCCGTCGGTGTAGGCGAGCAGCGTCTCGCCGGGCGGCAGGTACTCGACCGCCAGCGGGTACGGCCGCTCGGGGGCCACGCCCAGCGGTGGGCCGCCGGGCAGGTCCAGCTCCACCGCCCGGGCGTCCGCGGTGACCCGGACCGGCGCCGGGTGCCCGGCGCGGGCCGCCCGCAGGGTGCCGTCGGCCGGGTCGAGGGTCAGGTACAGGCAGGTGGCGAACAGCTCGGTGTCCAGCTCGGTCAGCAGCCGGCTGGTCCGGGCGAGCGTGGCGGCCGGGTCGTGCCCGTCGGTCGCGTACGCCCGCAGTCCGCTGCGCAACTGCCCCATCACCGCCGTGGCCTCGGCGTTGTGGCCCTGGACGTCCCCGATCACCAGCCCGATCCGGCCGTCCGGCAGCCGCAGCAGGTCGTACCAGTCGCCGCCGATCTGCATGCCCTCGGTGCTCGGCAGGTAGCGGGCGGCGCTGGCGATCCCGGGCAGTCGGGGCAGGGTGCGCGGCAGCATCGCGCGCTGCAGCTCGGTCGCCCGGTGGTGGTGGGTGTCGTAGAGCCGGGCCCGCTCCAGGGACTGGGCCAGGATGCCCGCGAACGAGGAGTAGAGGGTGCGGTCCTCGCGCCCGAACGCGCGCTCGGTGGCGAAGGTGATCAGACAGGAGCCGACCTGCCGGCCGGAGGCGATCAGCGGCAGCACCGCCCACGCGGCCGGGGCGAGCGGACTGCCGGTCCCGCCGCCCTCCCCGCTGCCTGTCCCGCCGGCGGCTCCCACAGGCTGCTCCGGACCGCGCCCGTGCCCGTGCCCGCGCCTGCGCCGGGCCGGCTCGCTGAACAGCGGGGCCGACCGGGCCAGGGCGCGCTGCATCACGCCCTCCGAGAGGTCGGCCAGCCGGGTCAGCTCGGTGCGCCGTTCGCCCCCGTAGACGGTGTGCGAGACGGGCAGCAGCCGGCCCTCGTCGACCAGGTCCAGCACGATGCCGGCCGCTCCGAAGGCCGGCCGGCAGATGTCGGTGACGGCTGTGGTGACGTCCCGGACGGTGACCGCCCGGGACAGTGCCCGGGTGAGCGCCAGCAGCAGCGCCGACCGGGCCCCGGCGGCGGAGGCGCCCTCGGCGCTGCCGGCGGGCTCCTCGCCAGGGGCGGACGGGGTCGGGGACCGCCTGCCGGGCGGTCCTTCCCGGGGCGGGCGTTCGCCAGGGGCCCGGCCGTGGTCGAGGTCGGCGATCAGGCCGGCGATCCGTACCGGGCGGCGGTGCACGTCCAGCATCACCTCGCCGGTCTCCTCGATCCGGATCACCCCGCCGCCCCGGCGCGGCACCCGGTAGCGGATCCGGTACGGGCCGCCGGTGGCGAGCGCCTCGGCCATGGCGGCCTGGACGTCCGGGAGGTCCTCGGGGTGGACCACGAGGTCCAGGGTGGGCGCGGGGGAGGTGCCGCCGCCCTCCGGCGCCGGCCGGCCGACCAGCCGGAGTGCCTGGGCGTCCCAGTGGGTCTCGCCGGTGACCAGGTCGCGCTCGAAGGCCCCGTGCCCGGAGGCCCGGACGGCGAGCGAGAGCATCGAGTGGGACGTCGCGGTGGCCGGATCGCCGGCGCCGGCGCACGAGCCGGAGCGCACCCCGTCCGCCGCACCCCGGTCCGAGCGACCCTCGTGCCCCGAGTGCTCCCCGCGTCCCAGGTGTCCCCCGGTCCGGTCCGGTCCGCCGACTGCCCCGGTGCCGGCCCTGGCGTGCTCCAGCAGGTACCCGAGCCGGTGCCCGCAGGCGTCCGCGAGGGTCTCCAGCACGTCCAGGTCGCGCCGGGGGACGGTCCCCCGATGGGCGAGCGCCAGGGCGAGGACGCCCAGCGGCCGCGTGTCGACGACCATCGGCAGGGTGGCGACGGCGACCATCCCGGTGCCCATCCCGGCGTTCCGGTTCGGATAGTCGGCGCTGGTGCGTTCGGGGCTCAGCAGATAGGGGCGGCGCAGTCGCAGTGCCATCGCGGCGGGCAGGTCCCCGGCCGGATCGACCACGCTGTAGCGCTCGTGGGCCCAGTCGGGCAGGCCGTGGGAGGCCGTGAGCCGGAGCATCCCGGTGGAGTCCAGCAGGTAGAGCGCCGAGCCCTCACCGGTGATCCAGCTCGGGCCCTCGGCGAGGACGGTGCCGAGCAGTTCGGTGGCGCCGGTGCAGCCCAGCAATAAGCGGACGCAGCGCATGGCACTGCGCGCGGTGGGGCTGCTGCGCGGGTCCACGGGATGGCCGGCCTCTCGGGTGCCTTATGGGGCAGTTAATTCTTAATACCTTATTTCTTAATCCGGTGAGGGGAGAGTCGAACGGTGTGCCCCGGGGCGGCCGGGCCGCCTGATGTGCGTGGGTCCCCGCCGGGTCCGGTACCCTTCTCCGTACGACGTGCCGCCCCCGGGGTGGCGGGTCGTAACGGCGCGGGGCTATAGCTCAGACGGTTAGAGCGCTTCCCTGATAAGGAAGAGGCCACAGGTTCAAGTCCTGTTAGCCCCACACCAGTCCGAAGGGCCCGGAGCAGCACGCTCCGGGCCCTTCGGCGTTCCCGCCCCTGCCTGCACCGTCTCGGCCGGTGCCTCCGCCGGCTCCGGGCCCGTCCGCGCTCGTCTGCGCTCGTCCGGTGCCCGTCCGCGCCCGTCCGGGCTCAGTGGGGCCAGCCGCGCAGCCCGGCGGTCAGTACGGTGATCATCCGCTCCTGGGTCTCCCCGAGGTCCTCGGCGAGCTGGAAGGCGCCGGCCGTCGACAGCGCGGCGAAGCCGTGGGCCAGCGAGCGGAAGGTGCGGGCCGCGTGGATCGCCTCGGAGCCCTCCAGCCCGTACCCGCGGAGCACCGCGACGATCACCCCGACCAGTCGGGCGGCCGCGGTGGTCAGGTCCTCGTCCGGCCGCGGGGCCTGCGGCAGCGCGGCGTACCGGTGCGGGTGCTCGGTGGCGTACGCGTGGTAGGCCCGCAGGACGGCGGCGACCGCCTCGTCCCCGCTCCGGCCGAGCGCCGCCTCGGCGAGCCGGTCGGCCAGCTCCTCGGTGACCCGGACGGCGATCAGCCGGCGCAGTTCGGTCAGTCCGCCGCTGACGTGCTTGTAGAGGGACGGGGTGGCGACCTTGGCGCGGGCGGCGACGGCGGCCAGGGTGAGGGCCTCGGGGCCGTGCTCGTCGACGATGGCGAGGGCGTGGTCGACGACCTGCTCGGGGGTGAGTCCGACTCGGGGCATCGTGGGTCTCCTGATGGGCGTGGTGG
>NZ_JZWY01000293.1:0-23887 GCF_000966955.1 Streptomyces sp. NRRL S-495 | reverse complement strand
AATCAGTGGTGCAGGATCTTGGAGAGGAAGTCCTTGGCGCGCTCGGAGCGCGGTGCCGTGAAGAACGCCTCGGGGGTGTTCTGCTCGACGATCCGGCCGTCCGCCATGAACAGCACCCGGTTGGCGGCGGAGCGGGCGAAGCCCATCTCGTGGGTGACGACGACCATCGTCATGCCGTCGGCGGCCAGCTGGCGCATGACCTCCAGCACCTCGTTGATCATCTCGGGGTCGAGCGCCGAGGTGGGCTCGTCGAAGAGCATCACCTTGGGGTTCATCGCCAGCGCCCGGGCGATCGCGACGCGCTGCTGCTGGCCGCCGGACAGCTGGGCGGGGTACTTCGACGCCTGGGCGCCGACGCCGACCCGCTCCAGCAGTTCCTTGGCGGTCCGCACGGCCTGGTCCTTGGCGATGCCGCGGACCTTCACCTGGCCGAGGACCACGTTCTCCAGCACGGTCTTGTGGGCGAACAGGTTGAAGCTCTGGAAGACCATGCCGACCTCGGCCCGCAGCCGGGCCAGCTCCCGGCCCTCGGCGGGCAGCGGGCGGCCGTCGATGGTGATCGTCCCGGAGTCGACGGTCTCCAGCCGGTTGATCGTCCGGCACAGAGTGGACTTGCCGGAGCCGGAGGGGCCGATCAGTACGACCACCTCGCCCTGCTTGATCTCCAGATCGATGTCCTGGAGGACGTGCAGCGCACCGAAGTGCTTGTTGACGTTGCGCAGGACCACCAGGGGAGCGGCGTCGGCGCGGGAGTCCTGGTCGAGGCTCGTGCTCATCGGGCCTGCTCCCTCGGGTCGGCCCGTGGGTGCGAACTCCCTTGGGCGGCAATGGTGGTAGGAATCCGAGGGTCGCAGCCGGCGGAGCCGCGACCCTCGGTGGGCCGACCATAGGAGCCCTGACGGCGCCACGTCAGCCGATCTGAGTGGAATTTGAGGATCACGATCCGGCCACACGCCGGACGAACGCTGTTCACAAAGGCCCGCCGAGGGCACAGTGACAGCGTCCGGAGGCCGCGGCGGGCGTGATCGCGGAGCCCCGGCGGCCGTGGGCGGCCGCCGGCCGAGCCTGGCGTCCGGGCGTCCGCTGGCCCATACTGCGCAGAACCGGGACCTGCCCGGCAGGGGCCGTGACGACCGCACGGCGACCGAGGGACACCCCCCCGGGAAACCGTCCGGGAGAGGAGGAGAACCATGCGACTGCTGCTCGTCGAGGACGACGAACGCGTGGCCGCCGCGCTGGTCGCGGTCCTGGGCCGGCACGGCTTCCAGGTCCGGCACGCCCGCAGCGGCCACGAGGCCCTGGACGCCCTGGTGCCGGACGGCAACGAGCCGTACCGGGTGGTCCTGCTCGACCTCGGGCTGCCCGACCGGGACGGCTTCGAGGTCTGCAGCCGGATCCGGGCCGGCAGCGGCGTACCGGTGATCATGGTGACCGCGCGGGCCGACATACGCTCCCGGATCCACGGCCTCAACCTCGGCGCCGACGACTACGTCACCAAGCCCTACGACATGGGCGAGCTGCTCGCCCGGATCCACGCCGTCGCCCGCCGCGGCGCCGCGCCCGCCACCGTCGCCGCACCCGCCCCGGACACCGTCCCGCGCCAGCGCGGCCCGCTGGAGTCCCGCGGCATCGTGATCGACCGCGAGCGCCGCCGGGTCAGCGTCGACGGCCGGGACGTGCCGCTCACCCGCAAGGAGTTCGACCTGCTGGCGCTGCTCGCCCAGAGCCCCGGCGTGGTCTACCGCCGCGAGCAGATCTTCAGCGAGGTCTGGCGCAGCGGCTGGGAGGGCAACGGCCGCACCCTGGAGGTGCACATCGGCTCGCTGCGCACCAAGCTCGCCCTGCCCGGCCTGGTCGAGGCCGTCCGGGGCGTGGGCTACCGGCTGATCCCGGAGTGCCCGGCGCCCGCCGGCAGCCCGCCCCCGGCCCGCGCGGAGCACTGACCGCACGTGCGCACCCGCCTCCTCGGCATCCTGATCGCGCTGATGCTCTGTGTGCTCGCCGCGCTCGGGATGCCGCTCGCCGCGGCGTTCGCCGCCGCCGAGCAGAGCCGGGTGGTGGTCGACCGCCTGGACGACGCCGCCCGGTTCGCCCAGGACCTGCCGACCTCCGGCGTCTCCGGCCTCGAATCGGCGCTCAAGGGCGACCCCCAGCCCGCCCCCGGCGACCTCAGCCGCCGCCACGCGCTGGACGCCGAGGTGGTGCGCTACCACGAGCTGTACGGGGTGCGGATCGGCATCTTCCAGCGCGACGGCGTACCGATCGCGGTGGCCCCGGCCGACTGGCGGGTGCCCGCCAGCGGCTGGGCCGACCAGGCTTTCCAGGAGGCGCTCGACGGCCGGCGCAGCCACAACCCGCCGCAGGTCTGGCCGTGGACCCCGGACCGGACGCTCACCGTCGCCACCCCGGTGGTCCGCGACGGCGACGTGGTCGCGGTGGTGCTCAGCGACTCCCCGACCGGCGCGCTGCGCACCCGGGTGCTGCGCCAGTGGCTGGTGATCGGGGCCGGCGAGGCCGTCGCGATGATCGTCGCGGTGCTGCTCGCGGCCCGGCTGACCGAGTGGGTGCTGCGCCCGGTCCGCACCCTGGACCGGGCCACCCACGACATCGCCACCGGCCGGATGAACGCCCGGGTGGCGCCCGGCGGCGGACCGCCCGAGCTGCAGCGGCTCGCCCGCTCGTTCAACGAGATGGCCGACCACGTGGTGCTCGCCCTGGACCAGCAGAAGGCCTTCGTCGCCGACGCCTCGCACCAGCTGCGCAACCCGCTGGCGGCGCTGCTGCTGCGGGTCGAGGTGCTGGGCCTGGAGCTGCCCGAGGGCCACGACGAGGAGCTCGGCGGGGTCCGTGAGGAGGGTGTCAGGCTGGCCCGGGTGCTGGACGACCTGCTCGGACTGGCCACCGCCGAGCACGCCCGCCCCGAGCCGGAGCCCACCGACCTGGCCGTCCTCACCCTGGCCCGGGTGGACGCCTGGCGTCCGCTGGCCGGTCAGCGCGGGATCGAGCTGGTCTGGGAGGGCCCGGCGCTGGCGCTCGGCCTGGCCGACCCGATCGGCTTCGGCAGCGCGCTGGACGCGGTGGTCGACAACGCGCTGAAGTTCGGCCCGCCCGGCAGCCGGGTGCGGGTGCTGGTCGCGGTGCGCCGCGAGGAGGTCGCGGTGACCGTCTCGGACCAGGGCCCCGGCCTCACCGAGGAGGAGCTGGCCCGGGCCGGCGACCGCTTCTGGCGCAGCACCCGGCACCAGAACGTGGACGGCTCGGGCCTCGGCCTGTCGATCGCCACCACCCTGCTCCAGGCCGCCGGCGGCTCCCTCACCTTCGGCACCGCCGTCCCGCACGGCCTCGCAGTCACCCTGGCCGTCCCCCGCGCCGCCGACAAGCGCCGCTGAGGGTCGGGGCTCGACCCGAGGGTCAGGGCTTGACCGAGCGGTAGTAGCGGGCGGCGCCCTCGTGCAGGGGGAGCGGGTCGGTGTAGACGGCGGTGCGGAGGTCGACCAGCTGGGCGGCGTGGACCTGGGCGCCGATCTGGTCGCGGCTGTCGATCACGGCGCGGGTGATGCCCTGGACCAGGTCGTCGTCCACGTCGGCGCGGGTGATCAGCAGGTTGGGCACGGCGACGGTGGCGACCGCGTCCTGGGGCTCGGCGTTGGGGTAGGTGCCCTTGGGCATGGTGGCCGCCCGGTAGGCGTCGGTGCCGCCGCCCTCGATCTTGTGGACCGCCTCGGCGAGGTCGCCCAGCGGCACGATCCGGATCCGGACGTGCTCGGACAGGTCGGTGAGCGCGCTGGTCGGCAGGCCGCCGGACCAGAAGAAGGCGTCCAGTTCGCCGCGCCGCAGCCCGTCGGCGGCGTCGCCGATGCCCAGTGGGGCCGGGGTGATGTCGTGCTCCGGGTCCAGTCCGGCCGCGGCCAGCAGCCGCCGGGTCACCAGGTTGACGCCCGAGAGCGGCTGGCCGACGCCGACCCGCAGGCCCTTGAGGTCGGAGGCCCGGTGCACCGGGGAGCCGGCCGGCACGATCAGCTGGAGGTAGTCGTCGTAGAGCCGGGCGATGGCCCGCAGCTTCTCCCGGCCGGGGCCGGTGTACTGGGCCACGGCGTCCGCGGTGGCTATCGCGAAGTCGTCCCGGCCGGAGGTGACCCGGCGGAGGTTGTCGATCGAGCCCTCGGAGTTGTCGAGCTCCAGCCGGACCCCGGGCATCGCCCTGGCCAGGTGGGCGTCCAGCAGCTGCCCGTACCGGTCGTAGACCCCGCGCTGGACGCCGGTGGCCAGCCGGGTCTCGCCGCGCGGGTAGCCGGGGGTGCGGTTCTCCGACAGCCACCAGCCGCCGAGCCCGGCCAGCACCAGGACGAGCGCCGCCACGATCCGCCACAGCGGTCGGCGGGCCGCGGTGCGAAGTCGGGAGGAGGTGCTGGAGGCCATGGAGGGATAGTGCCAGGCGCCCGCGGCGAACGGGAGGGGGGAAGGAGGGCGGAAGGACCGGGGGAGCTGCCCGTACCCTGGTCGGGTGAGCGGTGACAGCGGATCGAAGAGCTACAAGGTCGTCACGTACGGCTGCCAGATGAACGTCCACGACTCGGAGCGGCTCTCCGGGTTGCTGGAGGACGCCGGGTACGTCAAGGCGGGCCAGGAGGGTGACCCCGACCTGGTGGTCTTCAACACCTGCGCGGTGCGGGAGAACGCGGACAACAAGCTGTACGGCAACCTCGGACAGCTGGCCCCGGTCAAGACCCGTCACAAGGGCATGCAGATCGCCGTCGGCGGCTGCCTGGCCCAGAAGGACCGCGACACCATCGTCGCCAAGGCCCCCTGGGTCGACGTGGTGTTCGGCACCCACAACATCGGCCACCTGCCGGCCCTGCTGGAGCGGGCCGCGGTCGAGCGCAAGGCCCAGGTCGAGATCCTGGAGTCGCTGGAGACCTTCCCCTCCACCCTGCCCACCCGCCGGGAGTCCGCGTACGCCGCCTGGGTCGCGATCTCGGTCGGCTGCAACAACACCTGCACCTTCTGCATCGTCCCCGCGCTGCGCGGCAAGGAGGAGGACCGCCGGCCCGGCGACGTCCTCGCCGAGATCGAGGCGCTGGTCGGCGAGGGTGTCATCGAGGTGACCCTGCTCGGCCAGAACGTCAACGCCTACGGCTCCGACCTGGGCGACCGCGAGGCGTTCTCCAAGCTGCTGCGCGCCGCCGGGCAGATCGAGGGCCTGGAGCGGATCCGCTTCACCTCGCCGCACCCGCGCGACTTCACGGACGACGTGATCGCCGCGATGGCCGAGACCCCGAACGTGATGCACCAGCTGCACATGCCGCTGCAGTCCGGCTCGGACCGGGTCCTCAAGGCGATGCGCCGCTCCTACCGGCAGGACCGCTTCCTGGGCATCATCCGCAAGGTGCGGGAGGCGATGCCGGACGCGGCCATCTCCACCGACATCATCGTGGGCTTCCCCGGCGAGACCGAGGAGGACTTCGAGGAGACCATGAAGGTCGTCCGCGAGGCCCGCTTCACCAACGCCTTCACCTTCCAGTACTCCAAGCGCCCGGGCACCCCGGCCGCCGAGATGGACGAGCAGGTCCCGAAGGCGGTCGTCCAGGCCCGCTACGACCGGCTGATCGCGCTCCAGGAGGAGATCTCCTGGGACGAGAACAAGAAGCAGGTCGGCCGCACCCTGGAGGTCCTGGTCGCCGAGGGCGAGGGCAAGAAGGACGACCGGACCGACCGGCTCTCCGGCCGTGCCCCGGACAACCGGCTGGTGCACTTCACCCGGCCCGCCGAGCCGGTCCGCCCGGGCGACACGGTCACCGTGGAGATCACCTACGCCGCCCCGCACCACCTGCTGGCCGAGGGGCCGACGCTCGCGGTGCGGCGCACCCGGGCCGGCGACGCCTGGGAGAAGCGCAAGGGCGTGGCCGCGGCCAAGCCGGCCGGTGTGATGCTGGGGCTGCCGTCGATCGGCGCCCCGAAGGCGCTGCCGCTCGCCGCCCCGGCCGGGGGCGCCTGCTGCGGGGACTGACCCCGGCACCGGCCCGGCACCGATCCGACCGGAGGGTCGTCGGGCCCGCGCCCGGTCTTCGAACGGCCCGGGGGGACCGCACGGTCCCCCCGGGCCGTTCGGCGTTCTTGGCTAGAGTGATCCACATGCTGGTTGCCGCCGCCGTGTGTCCCTGTCCGCCGCTGCTGGTCCCCGAGGTCGCCGCCGGGGCCTCGGCCGAGCTGGATCCGCTGCGCGCGGCCTGCGACGAGGCGCTCGGGGCGGTGCTCGCCGCCGGTCCTGACCTGCTCGTGGTCGTCGGCACCGGGCCGGAGGCCGAGGTCTGGACCGAGGGCGGGGCCGGGTCCTTCCACCGGTACGGCGTGCCGCTGGTGGCCGCGCTGCCGGGCGGCCGGGCCGAGGGCCCCGAGCTGTCGCCCGCGCTGACCGTCGGCGCCTGGCTGCTCGGCCGGGCCGGGGCGACCCTGCCGACGCACGCCTGCGCGGTGCCCGCCGACGCGCCCGCCGACCGGATGCTCGGGCTGGGCCAGGGCCTGGCCGGGCTGGCCGACCGGGTCGGGCTGCTGGTGATGGGCGACGGCAGCGCCTGCCGCTCACTGAAGGCGCCCGGCTACCTGGACGAGCGGGCCGAGGGCTACGACGCGGCGCTCGCCCGGGCGAGACAGGCGCTGGACCCGGGCCTGGCGGCCGAGCTGAAGGCCGAGGGCCGGGCGCCCTGGCAGGTGCTGGCCGGCGCCGCCGAGGGCGCCGGCCTCACCGCGCGGCTGGGCTACCAGGACGCGCCGTACGGGGTCGGGTACCTGGTCGCCTCCTGGAGCTGAGCCCCGGCAGGGCCCGGCCGGCCGGTCGAGCGGTCAGCCGGTCGGGCCGGGCGTGCCGCCGGTCGGGCCGGGGCCGGGCGTGCCGCCGGCCGGGCCGCCCGGGGCGGTGTCGGGACCCCCGGCACCTCCGGCGCCCCCCGTGCCCTCGGGCTTGTGGGCGAAGTCGTCCACGGCGGTCCTGGCCTTGCTGGTGCCGTGTTCGATCTTCTCGCTGTACTTGCCCTTGGTGGCCTTGTCGATCGCGCCGCCCGCCTTGTCCACCGCGCTCCCGATCTGGTCGCTGTGCTTGCCGGCGAACTCGCTGGCCTTCTCCTTGAGCTCCCCGGCCTTGCCCTTGAGGTTGTCCATCAGACCCATGGCGCCTCACCCTTCTGTCGCTTTCTCTCTCACAACGTCCGTCACGCCCGAACCGTTCGCAACGGGACGAGAAGGCCGAAAACGGACGGGAACGGGGGGCGGGCCGGTCGGCCGCCGTTCTTTGGCAGACTTGTCCGGTGAGCAGCTCCACTACTGTCCGGCCCAGCCGCCCCCGTGTCGTCTCGGTCGTCGGCGCGACCGCCGCCGGCAAGTCCGACCTGGCCGTGGCCCTGGCCCGCGCCCTCGACGGCGAAGTGATCAACACCGACTCCATGCAGCTCTACCGGGGCATGGACATCGGCACCGCCAAGCTCACCGCGGCGGAGCGCGGTGGGATCCCGCACCGTCTGATGGACATCTGGGACGTCACCGAGGCCGCCAGCGTCGCCGAGTACCAGCGGCTGGCCCGGGCCGAGATCGACCGGCTGCTCGCGGTCGGCCGCACCCCCGTCCTGGTGGGCGGCTCCGGCCTCTACGTGCGGGCGGCGATCGACGAGATGGAGTTCCCGGGCACCGACCCGGAGGTCCGGGCCCGGCTGGAGGCGGAACTGGAGCAGCTCGGCCCGTACGCGCTGCACGGCCGGCTGGCCGCGCTGGACCCGGCGGCGGCCGAGGCGATCCTCACCAGCAACGGCCGGCGGATCGTCCGGGCGCTGGAGGTCATCGAGATCACCGGGCAGCCGTTCACCGCGAACCTGCCGAGCAACACCGCCGTGTACGACGCGGTGCAGATCGGCGTCGCGGTGCCGCGTCCCGAACTGGACGAGCGGATCACCCTGCGGGTGGACCGGATGTGGCGGGACGGGCTGCTGGACGAGGTGCGGACCCTGGAGGGGCTCGGGCTGCGCGAGGGGCGGACGGCCTCCCGGGCGCTCGGCTACCAGCAGGTGCTGGACCACTTCGCCGGGACCTGCACCGAGGACGAGGCGCGGGCCGAGACCGTCCGGGCGACCAAGCGGTTCGCCCGCCGGCAGGAGTCCTGGTTCCGCCGGGACGACCGGATCCACTGGCTCTCCCGACCGGCCGGCACCGACCCGGCCGAGCTGCTCGACCGTTCGCT
Organism: Streptomyces sp. NRRL S-495; assembly: GCF_000966955.1. NCBI lineage: Bacteria > Bacillati > Actinomycetota > Actinomycetes > Kitasatosporales > Streptomycetaceae > Streptomyces > Streptomyces sp. NRRL S-495. Next base: position 15,663 of record NZ_JZWY01000293.1, on the reverse strand, counting down.
GGGGCTGATCGATCGTCAGGAAACGGCCGCCCGATAGGCGGTTTCCGGCCATCCGGCGGTGCAGTTGCGCGGGCAGAGGGCCGTGCAGCACAGCCCGGCGGTCACGACCGGATCACGTGATGGCCACGGATCACCCGACGACCCCGGTCAGGCCCGGAACGCCACCCTGGACATGCCATCATCGAGGTCATAAGGGTCGGCCCGGGCGGGCCGATCGGGCCAGGCCGCGAGTCGCACTCGTGTCGAACTGTCAGGGGAGGCCGCGTGTCCACGGGTACCGGCCCCGAAACCGGCCAGAGCGCCGGACGTTCCGTGAACGGCGGGACCGTCGGCGGCAGTGCCACGGCGCAGACCGCCGACCTCGACTCCTCGACGCTGCCGGACCTGCCGGTGCTGGCCGGACTGGACATGCCCACCTCGTACGCCCTCGCGCTGCCGGCGCTCGACACCAGCGCCCCCGCCGGCGCGGTGCACGAGCGGGAGATCCGGCCGCGCCGCCGGCTCCGCTGGTGGCAGACCCTGCCGATAGCCCTGCTGGCCACCGCCGGATCGCTGATGTTCGCCTTCCCGCTGGCCTTCGGCTCGGCCGGGGCCGGCTCGGCGATGATCGGGATGCTCGGTCTGCTGCTGACCGCCGCCTCGCTCGGCTGGGGGGCGATGGCCGCCCGGCACGCCGGTTACAAGTGGCCCGGCCTGCCGCGCCGCGGCACCGGCGAGCGGGCCGGGTGGCGGGCGATCGTGATCTACACGCTGATCGTGCTGGCCGCCTGCGCGCTGGCCCTGTGGCGGGTCGTCCGGCTCTCCGGACGCTAGGCGGCACGCGGTCCGCGGGCTGGAACCGGAGGGCAGGGGTCCGGAGCGCCTCGGTACCATCGGAAGGGTGACCGCAACCTCCGCGCAGCCCGTCGGCCTCCCCTTCCTCAAGGGGCACGGCACCCAGAACGACTTCGTCATCGTCCCCGACCCGGACGGCCGGCTGACCATCGGTCCCGAGGTCGTCGCCGCGCTGTGCGACCGCCGCGCCGGCATCGGCGGGGACGGGCTGCTGCGCGTGGTGCGCTCCGCCGCCGACCCGGCGGCCGCCGACCAGGCCGACCGCGCCGAGTGGTTCATGGACTACCGCAACGCGGACGGTTCGATCGGCGAGATGTGCGGCAACGGCGTCCGGGTCTTCGCCCGCTACCTGGTCGAGGCCGGGCTCGCCGAGCCGGGCGAGCTTCCGGTGGCCACCCGGGCCGGGCTGCGGACCGTGCGGGTCGCGGCGGACGCCGCCGACGGCACGCCCGGGGAGATCACCGTGGACATGGGCCGCGCCGCACTGCCCGGACCGGACGGCATCGCGGTGGCGGTCGGCGGGCGCAGCTGGCCGGCCCTGAACGTCAACATGGGCAATCCGCACGCGGTCGCCTTCGTCGAGAGCCTGGACCACGCCGGCGAGCTGCGGACGGCGCCGGCGACCAGTCCCGAGGGCGCGTACCCGGAGGGCGTCAACGTCGAGTTCGTGGTGGACCGGGGGCCCCGGCACGTCGCGATGCGGGTGCACGAGCGCGGCTCCGGCGAGACCCTCTCCTGCGGTACCGGCGCCTGCGCCGTCGCGGTGGCCGCCGCCCGGCGGGACGGCCTGGACCCGGCGGTCACCGGTGCGGCCGTGACCTACGCGGTCGACGTGCTGGGCGGCCGGCTGACGATCACCGAGCACCCGGACGGCCGGGTGGAGAAGACCGGCCCGGCGGTCATCGTCGCCCGCGGCGAACTGGACCCGTCCTGGACGGCGCTGCTCGGCGGCGTCTGACCGTCCCTCATGAGCGGTGCGCGCGGCCCGGGGAGCGTTCTCCGGGCCGCCCTTTCGTCGACGATCGCGTTTGCCCAATTCGTATGGGATCGAATCCCCCCGTTCGAGTGACAGGTATGACGGACGGGAAGCGGGGCATCGCGGAACGTGCTCTGCTCGGTAGCATGGACCACCGGGTCGGCCCACGCCCCCGGTACCGCTGCCGGAGGTGCCGATGACCATCGAAGCCGGGCAGCCCCTGGCGGGGCAGCCGACGTCCGCACGGCAAGCCGGGCCCAGACGGCCGCTCGGCGGACTGGGCCGGGCCGCGCTCGGACGCGCCGGGCGCGCCGCGCTGCTGGCCACCGGCCGCCCGCCGGTGCCCGACGCCCTCGAACCGCTGGTGCAGGCCCACCGGCGGCACCATCCGCAGGCCGACCTCGGCCTCCTCGGCCGTGCCTACCGGCTGGCGGAGGAGAGCCACCGGGGCCAGAAGCGGAAGAGCGGCGAGCCGTACATCACCCATCCGCTGGCCGTCACCATGATCCTGGCCCAACTCGGCGCCGGCACCACCACCTTGGTCGCCTCGCTGCTCCACGACACCGTGGAGGACACCGAGTTGACGCTGGACCAGGTCGCCGAGGGGTTCGGCCCCGAAGTCGCCTACCTGGTCGACGGGGTGACCAAACTGGAGAAGGTCGACTTCGGGGCGGCGGCGGAGGCGGAGACCTTCCGCAAGATGCTGGTCGCCACCGGGGACGACGTCCGGGTGATGGTGATCAAGCTGGCCGACCGGCTGCACAACATGCGGACCATCCGGCACATGAAGCCGGCCTCCCAAGTGCGGATCGCCAAGGTCACCCGGGACGTGCTGATCCCGCTCGCCGAGCGGCTCGGCATCCAGGTGCTCAAGGCGGAGCTGGAGGACATCGTCTTCGCCACCCTGCACCCGGAGGAGCACGCCCGCACCCGTGCCCTGCTGGCCCGGCACGAGGACGGCCCCGACACCCTGCTGGCGCCGTTCGCCGGGGTGCTGGGCCGTCAGCTCGCCGAGGCCGGGGTCGCCGCCGAGGTGACCGTCCGGCCCCGGCACTGCGTCTCGCTGCACCGGGTGCTGCTCAAGCGGGACGCCGCCCCGGGGCGGGACGGCCGGCCGCAGGAGCCGCAGCCGGCCGACTTCGGGCGGCTGCTGGTGGTGGTCGAGGAGAACGCCGACTGCTACGCCGTGCTCGGCGAGCTGCACACCTGCTGGACGCCGCTGCCGGGCGAGTTCAAGGATTTCGTGGCCGCGCCCAAGTTCAACCTCTACCAGTCGCTGCACACCGCGGTGGCGCTGGCGGGCGGCGAGGTGGTCGAGGTGCTGGTGCGCACCCGCCGGATGCACGAGGTCGCCGAGACCGGGGTGGTGGCGCTCGGCGACCCCCGGCAGCCCGCGCGCGGCGGCGAGCAGGCCCCGGACGAGCTGGACCGCACCGACCCGGCCCGGCCGGGCTGGCTCTCCCGGCTGCTGGAGTGGCAGCAGGAGACCCCGGACCCGGACGCCTTCTGGTCCGCCCTCACCGCCGACCTCGCCGGTGACCGCGAGATCACCGCGGTCACCGAGCTCGGCGAAACGCTTCAGCTCCGGGCCGGGGCGACCTGCGTGGACGCCGCCTATCTGCTGGGCGAGGAGACCGGGCACCGATGTATCGGGGCGCGGGTGAACGGACGGCTGGTGGCGCTCTCCACCGTGCTCCAGGACGGCGACCGGGTGGCCATCCTCACCGACGGCTCGGACGCGCCCGACGGCCCCCACGGGGCGGACGGCCCCGACGGCCCCGACGGCTCCGGGGGAGCCGGGCGCGCCGCCGCCCCGGCCGGCCGGCGCCGGTCCGAGCCCTCCGGCCCCGCCCCCGAATGGCTCGCGCACGCCCGCACCCCGGCCGCCAGGATCGCCATCGAACGCTGGCTGGCCGACCACCCGCCCCGCCGCCCGGTGGTCCGCACCGGCCCCTCGCCGAGCCAGCCCGCGCCGCCCGCCCACCCCGTCGCCGCCGGCCGGCCCGCCGTCCCGGTCACCGCGGCCGAGCGCCCGGGCGCGCCCGTCCGGCTGGCCCGCTGCTGCACCCCGGTGCNGGCCCCGGCTGCTCGCCGACCTCACCGCCGCGATCTCGGGGGAGGGCGTCGGCATCGTCTCGGCCGAGGTCGAACCGCCGCAGGAGCTGCGGGTCCGGCACACCTACACCGTCGAGCTGCCGGACCCGGCCGCGCTGGCCGCGGTGCTGCGGGCCATGCTGCGGGTCTCCGGGGTGTACGACGTCGAGCGGCCGCACGCCCCGCCCGGCGGCGGTCCCGGCCGGGCCCCGGCCGCCCCGCCCGGCGCGGCGGTCCGCCCGGCGGGCGACCCGGCGGCGCCGGAGGGAAATGCGGATGACCCGCCCGCGCCCGGCGTGCGACCATCATGGGGAATTCACGGCCGGACCGCGGCGTTCTCGGGGCAGAGGAGTCCCAGTCCGAACCGCGGCCCCGAGGGGTAGCTCGCACCTCGCCCGAGTGGTAGTCGGGGCGGCAGCTGGGCAGACTCCCGGCACGACCGTCCGTACGGTCGCGCACAGGCCACCCGTTCCAGCAGCCGAAGGACAGAATGACCTCCACGTTCGACACCCGCGACCAGACCGACGCCACGCGCCGCATCGACGGTCTGCGGGCGGAAGCCCTTATGGACGAGGACCTCGCGGCCATCGACGAGGACCACGGCCACCACTACGACGGCGACCAGTACGACCGCAGCGAGCGCGCCGCGCTCCGTCGTGTCGCCGGTCTCTCCACCGAGCTCGAGGACGTCACCGAGGTCGAGTACCGCCAGCTCCGCCTGGAGCGCGTGGTGCTCGTCGGGGTCTGGACCGACGGCACCCTGGAGGAGGCGGAGAACTCGATGGCCGAGCTCGCCGCGCTGGCCGAGACGGCCGGCTCCGAGGTGCTGGACGGCGTGATCCAGCGCCGTGACAAGCCCGACGCGGCCACCTACATCGGCTCCGGCAAGGCCAAGGACCTGCGCGACATCGTCGCCGCCAGCGGCGCCGACACCGTGGTCTGCGACGGTGAGCTCACCCCGGGCCAGCTGATCCACCTGGAGGACGTGGTCAAGGTCAAGGTCGTCGACCGGACGGCCCTGATCCTGGACATCTTCGCCCAGCACGCCAAGTCCCGCGAGGGCAAGGCGCAGGTCTCGCTCGCGCAGATGCAGTACATGCTGCCGCGACTGCGCGGCTGGGGCCAGTCGCTCTCCCGGCAGATGGGTGGTGGCGGCTCCGGCTCGTCCGGCGGCGGCATGGCCACCCGTGGTCCCGGTGAGACCAAGATCGAGACCGACCGGCGCCGGATCCGGGAGAAGATGTCGAAGCTCCGCAAGGAGATCGCCGACATGAAGAAGGGCCGCGACACCAAGCGCCAGGAGCGCAAGCGCCACCAGGTGCCGTCCGTGGCCATCGCCGGCTACACCAACGCCGGCAAGTCCTCGCTGCTCAACCGGCTCACCGGTGCGGGCGTGCTGGTGGAGAACTCGCTGTTCGCCACCCTCGACCCGACCGTGCGCCGGGCGCAGACGCCGAGCGGCCGGGTCTACACCCTGGCCGATACCGTCGGCTTCGTCCGGCACCTGCCGCACCACCTGGTCGAGGCGTTCCGCTCCACCATGGAGGAGGTCGCCGACGCCGACCTCATCCTGCACGTGGTGGACGGCTCGCACCCCGAGCCGGAGACGCAGCTGGCCGCCGTCCGCGAGGTGGTCGTCTCGGTCGACGCGCAGAACGTGCCGGAGATCGTGGTGATCAACAAGGCCGACGCGGCCGACCCGCTGGTGCTGCAGCGGCTGCTGCGCCGCGAGCCGCACGCCATCGTGGTGTCGGCCCGCACCGGCGTCGGCATCGAGGAGCTGCTCGCGCTCATCGACGACGAGCTGCCGCGGCCGGCGGTCGAGGTGCACGCGCTCGTCCCGTACACCCAGGGCGCGCTGGTGTCCCGGGTGCACGCCGAGGGCGAGCTGCTCGGCGCCGAGCACACCGGCGAGGGCACCCTGCTGCACGCCAAGGTGCCGGCCGAGCTGGCCGCCGAGCTGGAGCCCTTCGCGGTGGCGCTGACGCCGCAGGGCTGATCCGGACCGCGCGAACGGCCCCGGTCCCTCCTCACGGGAGGGACCGGGGCCGTCGGCGTGTCCGGCTACTTCTTCTTGGCGATCCAGTCCAGCGCCTGCTTGGCGACCGTCTCCAGGTACGGCCCGCTGAGCGAGGTGTGGTCCTGGGTGCCGATCGAGGTGTTGGAGACCAGCGCGAGCTTGCCGTCCGGCATCGGCGCGAACCAGCCGCCGCCGCTGGAGCCCTGGGTCATGTTGCAGCCGATGGTGAGCATCGACGGGCGCTTCGGGTCGAAGGAGAGCCGGGTCGGCTTCCCGCCCTCGCACTTGTACAGCTCCTGGCCGTCGAACGGCTTGTACAGCGGGTAGCCGACGGCGGTGGCGGTGACCTTGTCGCGCGGGGCGTCGAACCAGACCGGGACGGCCCCGCCGACCGTTTCCTCCAGCGACTTGCCGCTGTCGTTCTGGTTGCTCACCCGCATGATCGCGAAGTCGTACTGGTTCGCCGCGTCACCGGTGCCGCCGCCCTCGACCAGCCACTGCGGCGAGGTCACCACGTCCTTGGCCCACCAGGTGCCGAGCGGGGCCAGTTCGGCCAGCGGGGCCTTCTTGCCACCGCTGGAGGCGCCCGAGTTGTTGTAGGCGGGGACGAACACCAGGTCCTTGAAGTAGTTGCCGCCCTTGCCCGGGTGGACGCAGTGGCCGGCCGTCCAGACCAGGTTGCTCTTGCCCGGGTGCGCCGGGTCCTGGACCACGGTGGCCGAGCAGTTGCCCCGGCCGCCCTCGGCGGAGAAGAAGACCTTCCCGGACGGCTGCTTGGTGTACGGACGCGGCACCGGCACGGCCTTGACCACCGCGGGCTCCGGGTCGGTGACCCCGTCGTCGGCGGCGGGCTTGGCGGTGGGCGGCGCCGGGTCGGCCGGCTTGGAGTCGCCCATCTTGTCCGGGTTCCAGAAGTCCTTGACGATCGGGTTGTTGAAGACGTGCTTGGACGCCCAGTTGTCCCAGTCCTCGAACTTCCACCGGGTCAGGTCGTCCCAGCTCTTCGGCAGTCCCTCCAGCAGGCTGGTCGGGATGCCGGTGGGCAGGGTGATGCCGCCGATCGCGCCACTGCCGCCCCCCGCGGCGCTGGCGGAGGCGGTGGTGCCCGGCGAGGGCGGCGGGGCGGCGGTTCCCCCGCCGCCCGAAGGCCCGTCGGGGCCGCAGGCGGTGACGGCGAACAGGGTCCCCGCGGCGAGGACCGCGGCCGCGGCTGACCGGTGGATCGCTGGCATGAGTGCTGTCCCCCTGGTGGTTCGGTGTGGGCGGCGGGCCGCCGTCCTGGAGTCTGCCACTGGCCACCAGGACGGCCCCGGGCGGCCCCCGGTTGCGGCCCCGGGCGGCGGTCACCGATCTGTGACGCGGGAGCCGCCGGCTCGTTGGCACTGGGGGCCCAGCTCCCTGCCGAAAGGTGAACCTTCACCGGTCTTCACCCGGACGAGTGAAGCGCCCTTGTGATCAACCGTCAGGGATAGGTAACCCTTACCTGACGCGACGGTGCGAGCGCCCGCCGGATTTCTCTCCACCCCACGCGCGTCGGCACTCCACGCGCACCAAGGAGCAGCATTGAGCACCGCCCTCACCGGAGCCCCGCCCGACATCCAGGCCGGCCGTCCCGGTCCCGCCGCCACCGCCGCCACCGTTCCCGCCGCCGCCCCGGTCCCGTCCGACCGGCTGCTCCACCCGGACCCGGCCGTTGCCGCCGAACAGGCCGCCGTGGAAGCCCTGTTGCGCTGCTGGGCCCGAGAGACCGGCGCCGCGCCCGGCCCGGACGGACACCTGCGGATCGCCGTCCTCGGCGGCGCCGCCCGGCTCTCCGCCCCCGTCCGGCACTGGTCGCCGGCCGGCTGGCACCGGTTCGGCCCGGCCACCCTCGGGGCCGGCCCGGACCTCCACGAGGCCCCGGTGGACGCCGTCACCGCCGCCGCCCTGCTCGCCGCCGCGGCCGCCGACCGGCCCGACCCCGGGCAGATCGCCGACCTCGCCGCCCGGGTCGCCGACTCGGTGGTCCGCACCGCCGACATCCTGGCCCACCACCGCTCCGGCACCGCCCCGGCGCCCGGCGGGCCCGAGCGCTCCGAGTTCCTCGCCACCGAGCAGTCCCTGCTGCTCGGCCACCCGCTGCACCCCACCCCCAAGAGCCGCGACGGCCTCGGCCCCGCCCAGAGCGCCGCTTACTCGCCCGAACTGCACGGCTCCTTCCAACTGCACTGGTACGCCGTCGACCGCGAGCTGCTCGCGGCCGGCTCCGCCCTCACCGAGGGCGCCGACCGGATCACCGCCCAGCTCCTCGGAGACCCCGCCCTGCTGCCGCCCGGCACCGCCGCCCTGCCGCTGCACCCCTGGCAGGCCCGCGAACTGGCCCACCGCCCGGCCGTCGCCGCCCTGCTCGCCGAGGGCCGGCTGCACGACCTCGGTCCGTCCGGCGCCGCCTGGTACCCGACCTCCTCGGTGCGCACCGTCTACCGGCCCGGCACCCCCTGGATGCTGAAGCTCTCGCTCGGCCTGCGGATCACCAACTCCCGCCGGGAGAACCTCCGCAAGGAGCTCCACCGGGGCCTGGAGATGCACCGGCTGCTGGAGAGCGGCCTCGGCGCCGAGTGGCGGGCCGCCCACCCCGGCTTCGACATCGTCCGCGACCCCGCCTGGATCGGCGTCGACCACCCCGGCCTCGGCGACCCCGGCGGCCTGGACACCGTGCTGCGCGCCCAGCCGTTCGCCCCCGGCGACCGCGCCCACTGCGTGGCCGGGCTGGTCGCCGAGCGGCCGCACCCGGCGGGGGCCGGCGAGGAGGCCGGCCGCGTCACGTCCCGGCTCGGCGACCTGCTGCGGACGCTCGCGGCCCGCACCGGCCGGCCGCTGCCCACGGTGGCCGCCGAATGGTTCCTGCGCTACCTGGACGCCGTCGTCCTGCCCGTGCTCTGGCTGGACGGACAGGCCGGCATCGCGCTGGAGGCCCACCAGCAGAACAGCCTCGTCCTGCTCGACGCCGACGGCTGGCCGAACGGCGGCCGCTACCGCGACAACCAGGGCTACTACTACCGGCACAGCGCCACCGACCGGCTCACCGCCCGGCTGCCCGGCCTCGGCGCGCGCAGCGACACCTTCCTCGACGATCCGGTGATCGACCACCACTTCGCCTACTACCTGGGCATCAACCACGTCCTCGGCCTGGTCGGTGCCCTCGGCTCGCAGCGGCTCGCCGACGAGACCGTGCTGCTGGCCGCGCTCCGGCGCTTCCTGGCCGGGCCCGCCGCCCGGGCCACCGGCTCCACGCTGCCGGGCCTGCTGCTCGACGCCCCGACCCTGCCCTGCAAGGCCAATCTGCTCACCCGGATCCAGGGCCTGGACGAGCTGGTGGGGCCGGTCGCCACCCAGTCCGTCTACATCGAGCTGCCCAACCCGGTGGCGGGCGCGTGAGCGGGCCGGTGGACCGGCTGTTGGACGGTGGCCCCGGCGTCGGCGGTCCGGTGGACGATCCGGCGGGGTGGGGCGTGATGGCCACCGCCGCCGGGGAGTTCCGGCTTCGCCGGGCCCGGCTCCCCGCTGACCTCGGCCTGCTCACCCGCTGGATGAACGACCCCGAGGTGGCCGCGTTCTGGGAACTCGCCGGCCCGTCCGCCGTCACCGAAGGGCACCTGCGCCGCCAGCTCGACGGCGACGGCCGCAGCCTGCCCTGCCTCGGACTGCTCGACGACACCCCGATGAGCTACTGGGAGGTCTACCGCGCCGACCTCGACCCGCTCGCCGCGCACTACCCGGCCCGGCCGCACGACGCCGGACTGCACCTGCTGCTCGGGCCCGCCGCCAGCCGCGGCCGGGGCCTCGGCACCGCCCTGCTCGCGGCCCTGGCCGAGCGCCTGCTGCGGGAGCGCCCGCACTGCGAACGGGTGGTCGCCGAGCCGGACGTCCGCAACCGGCGCTCCGTCCGCGCCTTCCGGCGGGCCGGCTTCCGACTCGCCGCCGAACTCGACCTGCCCGACAAGCAGGCCGCCCTGATGGTCCGCGACCGCACCCCGCACCCCGCCTAGGACAGCACCCGCCTCATGGACACCCCAGCCCCCCCGCCCGGACCGTACGACCTGCTCGGCATCGGCATCGGCCCGTTCAACCTCTCGCTCGCCGCGCTCGCCGAGCCCGTCCCCGGGCTGCGCACCCTCTTCTGCGACCGGCGACCGGAGTTCCGCTGGCACCCCGGGATGCTCGTCGAGGGCGCGCGGATGCAGGTGCCGTTCCTCGCCGACCTGGTGTCCCTGGTCGACCCGACCAGCCCCTGGTCCTTCCTCAACCACCTGCGGGAGGAGGACCGGCTGTTCCCGTTCTACTTCACCGAGCGCTTCCAGCTCACCCGCCGCGAGTACGACCACTACTGCCGCTGGGCCGCCGAACGGCTCGCCAACTGCCGCTTCGGCACCGAGGTCACCGCCCTGCACTGGACCGGCGACCGCTACCGCGCCGAGCTGCGCGAACCCGCCACCGGACGGGAGTGCACCGTCGAGGCGCGCAACGTCGTGCTCGGCGTCGGCACCCTGCCCGTCCGCCCCGCGGCCTTCGCCGCGCTCGACGGCCACCCGGCGGTCTTCCACTCCGCCGACTACCTCGACCGGCGCGACGGGCTGGCCGGCGCCCGGGACATCACCGTGGTCGGCAGCGGGCAGTCCGGCGCCGAGATCTTCCTCGACCTGCTGCGCCGCCACGACGGCGACGGCGTGCGACTGCGCTGGCTCACCCGGACCCGGGCGCTCGCGCCGATGGAGTACTCCAAACTCGGCCTGGAGCACTTCACCCCCGACTACACCCGGTACTTCCACGGCCTGCCCGAGGCCGTCCGCGACCGCCTGGTCGAGACCCAGTGGCAGCTGCACAAGGCCGCCTCCGCCGAGACCCTCGCCGAGATCCACGACCAGCTGTACGAACGCACCGTCGGCCGGCCGGTCGGCGCGGCACCGGTCGAGATCACGCCCGGCACCGCCGTCACCGAGGCCCGGCCCGGCCCCTGCGGCGGGCTCGAACTCGATTGCCGGCACACCGACTCCGGCAGCGCGCACCTGCTGCGCACCGACGCCGTGGTGCTCGCCACCGGCTACCGGGCGGCCGGCCCGGCCGCCCTGGAACCGCTCGCCCATCTGATCGACCGCGACCCGGCCGGCCGCTACCGGGTCGACCTCGACCACCGGGTGGCCACCCGGCCGGAGCTCACCGGCGGGCTGTACGTGCAGAACGGCGAGCTGCACACCCACGGGGTGGGCACCCCCGACTTGGGACTCGGCGCCCACCGGGCCGCGGTGATCCTCAACGCCGTCACCGGGCGGACCGTGCACCGGCTGCCCCGGCGGACCGCCTGGACCGGCTTCGCGCCGCCCGCCCCGACGACCCCGCTCCCCGCCCCCACCCCCCCTGCNCTCGGTACCGCCCCGGCGGCCGCCCCGGCCCCCGAGGCCGCCACCACCTTCTCTGTTCCCGCTTCCAGCCTCCCCCGACCCCAGGAGCCGACCCGTGCCGCAACCGCCGGCCGCTGAACCGCCGCTGTACCTGCCGCCGCAGCTCACCGCCGGCCATTGGCAGCGGGCCGGCCGCGCGCTGCTCGCCAAGATGCTCGGCGAGTTCGCCTACGAGGAACTCCTCGCCCCGACCGGGACCGGGGCACCGGACGGCTGGACGCTCGCCCTGCCCGGGGCCGAGTACCGCTTCACCGCCCGGCGCGGCGCCTACGAGAGCTGGCTCGTCGACCCCGGCTCCGTCCACTGCGACGACCCCGAGGGCCTCGACCCGCTGCGCTTCCTGGTCCACGCCCGGCACGCCCTCGGGCTGCGCGGCGACACCACCGGCCACCTGCTGCGCGAGCTCACCGCGACCCTGATCGCCGACGCCCACCTGCTGGCCACCGGCCTCACCGCCGCCGAACTCGCCGACCTCGGCCACACCGAACTGGAGGGCCGGCAGGGCGGCCACCCGTGGATCGTCCCCAACAAGGGCCGGATCGGCTTCTCCGCCGCCGACGCCGCGCGCTGGGCCCCCGAGGCCCGCACCCCGCGCCCGCTGCCCTGGATCGCCGTGCACCGCCGGCTCGCCGAGTACCGCGGCGTGGCCGGCCTCACCGACCCCGAGCGGCTGTACCGCCGGGAGCTCGACGACCCGGCCGCGCTCCGCGCCCCGCTCGGCGCCGCCGCCGACGACTACCTGCTGCTGCCGGTGCACCCGTGGCAGTGGGACGAGACCGTGGTGCCGCTGTTCGCCCCGTGGATCGCCTCCGGCGAGATCGTGCCGCTCGGCACCGACGGCGACCTCCGGCTGCCCCAGCAGTCGATCCGCTCGTTCTTCAACGAGAGCCGCCCCGAGCGCTGCACGGTCAAACTGCCGCTGGCCGTCCTCAACACCCTGGTCTGGCGCGGCCTGCCCACCGAACGCACCCTGGCCGCGCCCGCCGTCACCGCCTGGATCCACGGGCTGCGCGACGCCGACCCCTTCCTCCGCGAGGAGTGCCGGGTGGTGCTGCTCGGCGAGATCGCCTCGGTCACCGTCGACCACCCGGTCTACCGCGACCTGCCGGAGGCCCCCTACCAGTACAAGGAGCTGCTCGGCGCGATCTGGCGGGAGCCGCTCGGCCCGGCGCTGGCGCCCGGCGAGCGCGGCCGCACCCTGGCCGCCCTGCTCCAGACCGGACGCGACGGACGGCCGCTGGCCGCCGAGCTGATCGCCCGCTCCGGGCTCGCCCCCGCCGAGTGGACCGGCCGGCTGTTCGCCGCGATGCTGCCGCCGCTGCTGCACTTCCTCTACCGGTACGGGCTGGTGTTCTCCCCGCACGGCGAGAACGCCGTCCTGGTCTTCGACGAGCGGGACGTACCGGTCCGGCTGGCGGTCAAGGACTTCGTCGACGACGTCAACCTCAGCGACCAGGACCTGCCGGAACTGCGCGACCTGCCCGCCGAGGTGGACGCGGTACTGCTGCGCGAGGACCCGCAGGGCCTGTGCCAGTTCCTGCACTCCGGGCTGTTCATCGGCGTGTACCGCTATCTGGCACCGCTGCTGGAGAGCGGGACCGGCCTCGCCGAGGAGGAGTTCTGGGCGCTGCTGCGCGCCGAGATCCACCGCTACCAGGCGCGGTTCCCGGAACTGGCCGAGCGGTTCGCGCTGTTCGACCTGTTCCGGCCGCGGATCGACCGGCTCTGCCTGAACCGCAACCGGCTGCTGCTGGACGGTTACGGCGACCGCCCGCACCGCCCGCACGCGGCCCGGCACGGCACCGTGCCCAACCCGCTCGCCGCGGACGGTACGGGCCGGGTGCCCCGCCGGCGGGACCGGATTGTCACCCCTGCCCCGTAGGCTGGGAGGGTCATGACGAACGACTCCGAATCCCAGCTCCCCGCCGAGGACGCCGACGAGGCCGGGAGCGTCGCGGACGCCCCGGCGGAGGCCGTCCCCCGCTCCCGTGTCCCCGAGCTGCTGCACGCCGCGGTGGCCTCCGTCGGCGGCGTCGAGCGCCCCGGACAGCTCCGGATGGCCGAGGCCGTCGCGGACGCCGTCGACCACGGTGAGCACCTGTTGGTGCAGGCCGGCACCGGCACCGGCAAGTCCCTCGCCTACCTGGTGCCGGCGCTCGCCCACGGGGACCGCGTGGTGGTCGCCACCGCGACCCTGGCGCTCCAGCGCCAGCTGGTCGAGCGGGACCTGCCGCGCACCGTGGAGGCGCTGCACCCGGTGCTGCGGCGCCGTCCGCTGTTCGCGATGCTCAAGGGCCGCTCCAACTACCTGTGCCTGCACCGGGCCAACGAGGGCACCCCGAGCGACGAGGGCGAGGGCCTGTTCGACCCGGTCGAGGCGCTGGGCGGGCCCGCCGGCAAGCTCGGCAAGGAGGTGCTCCGGCTGCGCGACTGGGCGGACGAGACGGAGACCGGCGACCGGGACGACATGACCCCCGGCGTCTCCGACCGGGCCTGGGCCCAGCTCGCGGTCACGTCCAAGGAGTGCCTGGGCGCGACCCGCTGCGCGTACGGCCAGGAGTGCTTCGCGGAGAAGGCACGGGAGCGGGCCAAGCTCGCCGACGTCGTCGTCACCAACCACGCGATGCTCGCGATCGACGCGATCGAGGGCGCACCGGTGCTGCCCGAGCACGGGCTGCTGATCATCGACGAGGCGCACGAGCTGGTCAACCGGGTCACCGGGGCGGCCACCGCCGAGCTGACCGTCGGCGCGGTGAACCGGACGGTCAAGCGGGCCGCCCGGCTCGCCAACGAGAAGGCCGTGGACGCGCTGCAGGCCGCCGCCGAGAACTACCACGGCCTGATGGAGACCGCCCAGCCCGGCCGGGTGGAGGAGCTGCCCGAGTACCTCGCCTACGCCGTGACGGCGATCCGGGACGCCTCCCGGCAGGTGATCAGCTCGCTCGGCGAGACCAGGGACAAGGGGCTCAGCGACGAGGACGCCGTGCGCAAGCAGGCGATGGCCGCCGCCGAGTCCCTGCACGAGACCGCCGACCGGCTGCTCCAGGACTCCGAGTACGACGTGGTCTGGATCGAGCGCAGCGACCGCTACGGGCTCGGTACCGCCTCGCTGCGGGTCGCCCCGCTGAGCGTCTCCGGGCTGCTGCGGGAGGGGCTGTACAAGGAGCGCGCGGTGGTGCTCACCTCGGCCACCCTCAAGCTCGGCGGGGACTTCAACGGCGTGGCCGCCTCGGTGGGCCTGCCGTCCGACGCCCGGCTGCCGGACGTCCGCACGCCCGGCGACAACCCGGAGGCGGCGGGGGAGGGCATGGGCGACGAGCCGGTGCCGCACTGGCGGGGGATCGACGTCGGCTCGCCGTTCAAGTACCCCAAGCAGGGCATCCTCTACGTCGCCAGGCATCTGGCCGATCCCGGGCGCGATCCCGAACGGCCGGACATGCTCGACGAGTTGGCCGATCTGATCGGCGCGGCCGGCGGGCGGACGCTGGGGCTGTTCTCCTCGATGCGCGGGGCGCAGACGGCCGCCGAGGCGATGCGGGAGCGGCTGGACCAGCGGATCCTGCTCCAGGGCGAGGACACCCTGGGCGAGTTGATCCGCGAGTTCGCCTCGGACGCGACCACCTGCCTGTTCGGCACCCTGTCGCTCTGGCAGGGCGTGGACGTGCCCGGCTCGGCCTGCCAGCTGGTGGTGATGGACCGGATCCCGTTCCCGAGGCCGGACGACCCGCTGATGAGTGCCCGGCAGAAGGACGTCGAACAGCGCGGCGGGAACGGCTTCATGGCCGTCGCGGCGACCCACGCGGCGCTGCTGATGGCGCAGGGCGCGGGCCGGCTGGTGCGTGCGGCGGAGGACCGGGGTGTGGTGGCGGTGCTCGACCCGCGAGTGGAGACCAAGCGATACGGCGGCTTCTTCCGGTCCTCGATGCCGGAGTTCTGGTACACGACGGACCGCAACCAGGTGCGCCGCTCGCTGGCGGCGATCGACGACTCGGCGGCGCCGGTCCGGCCGGTGCCGAAGCGGGGCTGAGGCAGGGCCGAGGCGAGGCTGAGGCAGGGCCGAATCAGGGCCGAGGAGGGACCGGGACAGGCCGGAGGGGCTCCACGCGGTTGTGCGGGGAGCCCCTTCCTGTGGGTCCGGCGGGGGTGACGGCTCCTGCCTGCCGGGTGCTTCCGGCCTCCGGTACGGGCGGAGCCGGTGCGGTCAGAGCCGGCGGAGGACGGCCACGACCTTGCCCAGGATGGTCGCGTTGTCGCCGTTGATCGGCTCGTACGCGGGGTTGTGCGGCATCAGCCAGATCCGG
>NZ_JZWY01000292.1:0-257 GCF_000966955.1 Streptomyces sp. NRRL S-495 | reverse complement strand
GGTTGTGCGGCATCAGCCAGATCCGGCCGTCCTCGCGCTTGAGGCGCTTGACGGTGGCTTCGCCGTCGATCATCGCGGCGACGATGTCGCCGTTCTCGGCGACCGGCTGGCGGCGGACGGTGACCCAGTCGCCGTCGCAGATGGCCGCCTCGATCATCGAGTCACCGCGCACGGTGAGCGCGAACAGCTCGCCCTCGCCGACCAGCTGCCGGGGCAGCGGGAAGACGTCCTCGACGGTCTGCTCGGCCAGGATCGGA
>NZ_JZWY01000291.1:0-27823 GCF_000966955.1 Streptomyces sp. NRRL S-495 | reverse complement strand
CCGCCGGCGGCGATCCGGCCGACCAGCGGCACGTACGAGGTGGACGGGCGGCCGGCGGTCTCGGCGGTGTTCGGCCGGGCCACCTCGACGCCGCGGACCTCGTAGGCGCGCGGACGGTGCGGGTCCCGCCGCAGAAAGCCCTTGCGCTCCAGGGCCATCAGCTGGTGGGCCACCGAGGACGTGCTGGACAGGCCGACGGCCTGGCCGATCTCGCGCATGGACGGCGGGTAGCCCCGACGCTGCACGGAGTCCCGGATGACCTCGATCACCCGGCGCTGGCGCTCGGTGAGGCCCGCCTCGTCGGTCCGGATCCCGGGCGGGCGGCCCGGCGCGGAACGGGTCGGCGCCGGGTGGGCGTCGTCCAGGGCGGGGGAGTGTTCGATGGGCTGGTCCGGAACACGCCCGACCCCGGAAATGCCCGGGCCCAGGGGGCGATGATCCTCGCTGCGGTCCATGCTGATGTCCACACTCTGCTGATTCGTGGTGCGCTGCCCCACCTTGAGCTGGGAGTGTTCCTGCACCGGGATGGTGTTGCTTTCAACGGCGTTCACGGCTGCCCCTCTCGACGGCTGTCCTCTCCTTTTTCCAGCCCAACGCACCTCGTATCGAAAGGTTGCGCCAAACACACGTTCGAGTGAATTATTCGGGAGTTGGCTGACTCGATCAAGGCTTTGTTGTACATCGATTAAATGTTCGATCGAAAATCGGCTCCGAGGGTATCGCCCGCGCCGACACGCCAGCGCCCCTCCTTCCCTCCGAAACCTAGATGTAGTGGCTACAGTCCTCTCCGTGGCCCAGTACTTGTGGTCGAGGCCTCAAGATCGGGTTGCTCGCAGGGCCCCGGGATCGCATAGACTCGACCAAGTCCGCACGTCCTGCCAAGGAGGGATCCTCAGGTGCACTGCCCCTTCTGCCGGCACTCCGACAGCCGCGTCGTCGACAGCCGGACCACCGAGGACGGCAGCTGCATCCGCCGCCGCCGGCAGTGCCCGGACTGCGGTCGCCGATTCACCACGGTGGAGACGGCCGCCCTGATGGTCATCAAGCGCAGCGGCGTCACCGAGCCGTTCTCCCGGGAGAAGGTCATCTCCGGAGTCCGCAAGGCCTGCCAGGGCCGCCCGGTCACCGAGGACGCCCTCGCCCAGCTCGGCCAGCGGGTCGAGGAGTGCGTGCGGGCCACCGGCAACGCCGAGCTCACCACCCATGACGTCGGGCTTGCCATACTCGGCCCGCTCAAGGAACTCGACGTCGTCGCCTTCCTGCGCTTCGCCAGCGTCTACCAGGCGTACGACGGACTGGAAGACTTCGAGGCTGCCATCGCGGAACTCCGCGCCGAGCAGCCCGCCACCGAGGCCGACGGCGCCTGCGTGCCCGTCGCCGCCGCCGCGCCCTAACCGGCCCGGCCCCTCCACCGGCCCCTTCCCGGGGTCGGCGCAACCCCTTCGGTCCCCCGGGGCCGACGTGTGCCCGAAAACGGCGCACAGACCATGACAAAACGTGCGCGGTGGGTGAGGATCCCTGCCTGCCGCACACCGGAAGAGCGAACCAGCCGTGCCCGGACTTTACGGGGCACTTCGGGCGTTTGCCCAACCAGGAGGAGGAACAGAAGTGACAGACACCACGAGCGGTTCCGCACGCGGGTCGAAGTCCGACAAGGCCGCGGGCAAGGGTGCCGGCAAGGCCCCCAAGGGCGGCCTGCGGATCGAGCGCATCTACACCACCCCTGGCGTGCACCCGTACGACAAGGTCCGCTGGGAGCGGCGCGACGTCGTCATGACCAACTGGCGTGACGGCTCGATCAACTTCGAGCAGCACGGTGTCGAGTTCCCCGACTTCTGGTCGGTGAACGCGGTCAACATCGTCACCTCCAAGTACTTCCGCGGCGCCCTCGGCACCCCGCAGCGCGAGTGGAGCCTCAAGCAGATCATCGACCGCGTGGTGCTCACCTACCGCGCCGCCGGCGAGAAGAACGGCTACTTCGCCACCCCGGACGACGCCGAGGTGTTCGAGCACGAGCTGACCCACGCCCTCCTCCACCAGGTGTTCAGCTTCAACTCGCCGGTGTGGTTCAACGTCGGCACCAAGCAGCCCCAGCAGGTCTCCGCCTGCTTCATCCTGTCCGTCGACGACTCCATGGAGTCGATCCTCGACTGGTACAAGGAAGAGGGCATGATCTTCAAGGGCGGCTCCGGCGCCGGCCTCAACCTCTCCCGGATCCGGTCCTCCAAGGAGCTGCTCTCCTCCGGCGGCAACGCCTCCGGCCCGGTCTCCTTCATGCGCGGCGCCGACGCCTCCGCCGGCACCATCAAGTCCGGCGGCGCCACCCGCCGCGCGGCCAAGATGGTCGTCCTGGACGTCGACCACCCGGACGTCGAGGCCTTCATCGAGACCAAGGTGAAGGAGGAGGAGAAGATCCGCGCCCTGCGCGACGCGGGCTTCGACATGGACCTCGGCGGGGACGACATCGCCTCCGTCCAGTACCAGAACGCCAACAACTCCGTCCGCGTCAACGACGAATTCATGACCGCCGTCGAGAACGGCACCGAATTCGGCCTGCGCGCCCGGATGACCGGCGAGGTCATCGAGACCGTCGACGCGAAGAAGCTCTTCCGCAAGATGGCCGAGGCCGCCTGGGCCTGCGCCGACCCCGGCATCCAGTACGACTCCACCATCAACCAGTGGCACACCTGCCCGGAGTCCGGCCGGATCAACGCGTCCAACCCCTGCTCCGAGTACATGCACCTGGACAACTCCAGCTGCAACCTCGCCTCGCTCAACCTGATGAAGTTCCTCCGCGACGACGACTCGTTCGACGCCGAGAGCTTCGCCAAGGTCGTCGAGCTGGTCATCACCGCGATGGACATCTCCATCTGCTTCGCCGACTTCCCCACCGAGAAGATCGGCGAGACCACCCGCGCCTACCGCCAGCTCGGCATCGGCTACGCCAACCTCGGCGCCCTGCTGATGGCCACCGGCCACGCCTACGACAGCGAGGGCGGCCGCGCCCTGGCCGGCGCCATCACCTCCCTGATGACCGGCACCGCCTACCGCCGCGGCGCCGAACTCGCCGGTGTCGTCGGCCCGTACGACGGCTACGCCCGCAACGCGGCCCCGCACCAGCGGGTCATGAAGCAGCACGCGGACGCCTCGAAGGCCGGCGTGTCCTTCGACGAGCTGGACGCCCCGATCTGGACCGCCGCCACCGCGACCTGGGACGAGGTCCTGCGGATCGGCGCGCAGAACGGCTTCCGCAACGCCCAGGCCTCGGTGCTCGCCCCGACCGGCACCATCGGCCTGATGATGGACTGCGACACCACCGGCGTGGAGCCCGACCTCGCGCTGGTCAAGTTCAAGAAGCTCGTCGGCGGCGGCTCGATGCAGATCGTCAACGGCACCGTCCCGCGCGCCCTCAAGCGCCTCGGCTACCAGGACGAGCAGATCGAGGCGGTCGTCGCCCACATCGCCGAGCACGGCAACGTGGTGGACGCGCCGGGTCTGCGGACCGAGCACTACGAGGTGTTCGACTGCGCGATGGGTGAGCGTTCCATCTCCCCGATGGGTCACGTCCGGATGATGGCCGCGATCCAGCCGTGGATCTCGGGCGCCATCTCGAAGACGGTCAACATGCCGGTCTCCGCGACCGTCGAGGACGTCGAGGAGATCTACTTCGAGGCGTGGAAGCTGGGCGTCAAGGCGCTCGCCATCTACCGCGAAAACTCGAAGGTCGGCCAGCCGCTCTCGGCCAAGAAGAAGGACGAGGAGAAGGCCACCGCCGAGGCCCCGGCCCCGGTCGAGAAGGTCGTCGAGTACCGTCCGGTCCGCAAGCGCCTGCCCAAGGGCCGCCCGGGCATCACCACCTCCTTCACGGTCGGTGGCGCCGAGGGCTACATGACCGCCAACTCCTACCCGGACGACGGCCTCGGCGAGGTCTTCCTGAAGATGTCCAAGCAGGGCTCGACCCTCGCGGGCATGATGGACGCCTTCTCCATCGCCGTCTCGGTGGGCCTGCAGTACGGCGTCCCGCTGGAGACCTACGTCTCGAAGTTCACCAACATGCGCTTCGAGCCGGCCGGTCTGACCGACGACCCGGACCTGCGGATGGCGCAGTCGATCGTCGACTACATCTTCCGCCGCCTGGCGCTGGACTTCCTGCCGTTCGAGACCCGCTCGGCGCTCGGCATCCACTCGGTCGAGGAGCGCCAGCGCCACCTGGAGACCGGTTCCTACGAGCCGCTGGAGGCGGAGGAGGAGCTGGACACCGAGACCCTCGCCCAGTCCGCCCCGGTCGTTCCGGTGGCCGCGAAGCCGGCCGCCGTCCCGGCTCCGGCCCCGGTCGCCGCCCCGGCGCCCAAGGCCACCGCCCAGGCCCACAACTCCACCGAGCTGATGGAGATCCAGCTGGGCATGAACGCCGACGCGCCGCTCTGCTTCTCCTGCGGCACCAAGATGCGCCGCGCGGGCAGCTGCTACCTCTGCGAGGGCTGCGGCTCGACCAGCGGCTGCAGCTGAGCGGAGCCGCCGCCTCGCGGGTGAGGTGAGCCGCTGGTGAAGGCGGGGCGAGGACATCACTGTCCTCGCCCCGCCTTTTCGGCTTTTCTGTCAACTCTGGTTGACACTTGGCTGGCGTCAACCTAGGTTGACACTATGAGCGAGAGCGGAGAACTTGCCGCCGCGGCGGCCAGTCGGGATCCGGCCGTGGGGCTCCGGGCGGTCCGGGCGTTGCGGGATCTGGCGGACCGGCTGGAGGCGCTGCAGGTCCGCAGCGCGCGGGACCAGGGCTGGTCGTGGCAGGACATCGCGGTCTGCCTCGGGGTGACCAGGCAGGCGGTGCACAAGAAGTACGCGCGGCGCGGTGCCGATGGAAGCGGGAAGGACGGGGACTGAGCGATGTTCGAGCGATTCACCGAGGAGGCCCGGCGGGCGGTCGGGCAGGCGGGGCGCGAGTCGGCGGAGCTGGGGCACGGGCACGTCGGGACGGAGCACCTGCTGCTGGCGCTCCTGACCGAGACGGCGGACCCGGCGGCCCGGGTGCTGATCGAGGCGGGGCTCGACCATGCGGAGGCCCGGCGGGCCGTCGAGCGGCTGCTCGGGACCGGCGGCGACGCGCAGGCGCTGGCCTCGATCGGGGTGGACCTGGAGGCGGTGCGCGAGGCGGTGGAGTCCGTGTTCGGGGCGGGGGCGCTGGACTCCCCGCCGGCGCCGGAACCGCGGCGGCGCGGGTGGTTCCGGTCCGAGGGGCGGGTGGGACGGAGTCCGTTCACCGCGCGGGCGCGCAAGGCGGTGGAACTGTCGCTGCGCGAGTCGCTGCGGCTCAAGTCCGGGCACATCGCGGTCGGCCATCTCCTGCTCGGGGTGCTCCGCGAGGGGGAGGGGCTCGGGGTGCGGGTCGTCGCCGATCACGGGCTGGACCTCGCGGAGGTGCGACGTGCGGTCGAGGTGGCGATGGGGTGAGGGGATGGAGATGGAGTGGTATACGGAGCGTGGCAGAAGGAGACTGACCGTCAACTTACCGGTTGAGCACATCGTCTGAATGGATATGATCGGCCGACTGCGTGAACCGAAACACCGCCCGGAGACGTTCCACGACGTCGGCCGGGCGGTCGCGCATTCGCCCGACTTCTGCCGAGGACACCGCACCGATGACAGAAACCATCAGCCCCGACGGTGGGCCCAGCCGTCGATCCGACGTGCGTACCAGGGCCGTTGTGGCGGCCGCCGCCCTGCTGGCGGCGGTGGCCGGGCCGGTCGGGGTGATGCGGGCCTTCGACGCCGACCGCCCGCTCACCGCGGCCGCCGTGGCGGCGGTCACCGTGCTCTGGCTGATCGCCGTCCGGCAGGCCGGCAGCGCCACCGAACGGTCCCGCCGGCTGGAGCTGGAACTGGGCCGGTGGGAGGGCGAGTCGATGACGGCCCTCGTGGTCGCCGGCGCGGCCAGGCAGAGCGAGACCGCCGCCAAGGCGCGCGCCACCGCCGCCGAGGCCGAGCGGGACGAGGCCAGGGCCGCGCTCGCCAGGGCCGAGGAGGAGACCGCCGCCGCCCGCGCGGAGGCGGCCGCGGCCCGGGCGCAGGCCCAGGCGGAGCGCGCCGAACGGGCCGCCGTGGACCGGATCGCCGACGAGGTGCTGCCCGTACTCGTGGAGCGGCTGCGGAGCGGAGCGACCGTGGACGCCGCCCTGGCCCCGTACCGGGACCACCCCCAGCGCCCGCTGCTGCGTGCCGTGGCGGAGGAGGTCGGCCGCGGCGAGCGCCTGCGGGCCGCCGCCCTGGCGGTCTGCGCCACCGCGGCCGGCCGGGTGCAGGCCCTGGCCACGAGCATGCACGCGGAACTGCGCGAGATGCAGCACCGGCACGACGAGGAGGTCCTCGGCGACCTGCTGCGGCTGGACCACTCGACCGCCCAGGCGGGCCGGATGGCCGACAGCATCGCGGTGCTGACCGGCGCCCGCTCGGGCCGTCGCTGGGGCCGGCCGATCCCGGTGGAGTCGGTGCTGCGCGGCGCGCTCGGCCGGATCGGCGCCTACCAGCGGGTCAGGCTGCACAACGCGAGCACGGCCGCGGTGGCCGGGTTCGCCGCCGAGGGCGTGATGCACGCGCTCGCCGAACTGCTGGACAACGCCACCACCTTCTCCGCGCCGCCGGCCGAGGTGCACGTCTACGTCGAGGAGGTGCCGGCCGGCCTGGTCGTCACCGTCGAGGACAGCGGCCTGGGCCTGAGCGACAGTTGGCTGCGACGCGCTGAACGGGCCGTCTCCGCCGAGTCGCTGGACCTCACCACGCTGTCGGCGGGCACCCGGATCGGCCTCGCGGTGGTCGGCGTGCTGGCCCGCAAGCACGGGCTGCAGATCTCCTTCCGGCCGTCGGCGCGCGGCGGCACCGGGGTGGTGGTGCTGATTCCGCAGCAGCTGGTCACGCACCCCGCGACGGTGCCGACCCCGCTGCCCGCGCCGGTCGAGCGCGCGGTCGAGCGGGCGGTCGGTACGGGCCCGCGCCCCGCGCTCACCCCGCCCGCCCGGCGCCCGCCGTGCCCGCCGCGCCGGTGGCGCCCGCCGTCCCGGTGGCCGGTCCGCCGGCCGACCCGGCGCCCGTCGCGCCCGCCGTCACCGACAGCGGTCTGCCGCAGCGCCGTCGCGGCCGGACCATGACCGCCGCCTCCCCGGCGGCGGCCCCCGCCGAGCGGCCCGCCCGTCCCGACGGGGCGACTGCCGCCGCCAGGCTGGGCGCCTTCCGCCGGGCCGCACTGCCCGCTGCCGCTGCCCTGCCCGCCGCCGCTGCCGCTGCCGTGCCCGCCGCCGCCGGGGAGCCGGCCGCTGACGCCCTGAACGCCGAGCCCGCCGCCGGCACCCAGAACTCCGCGCCCGCCGGTGCCCCCGCACCGGCCGAGGGCGCCGTACCGGTCCAGGACACCCCGGGCGCGCGGTCCGCCGCGGACCCCGCGTCCGACGCTTCCCCCGTCACCGAGAAGGACTTCCGATGAGCAGTGCCACCGATCGCGACCTCGACTGGCTGCTGGAAAACCTGCTGACCAACACCCCCGGCACCCGGCACGCCCTGGTGCTCTCCGCCGACGGCCTCAAGCTCTGCCACACCTCCGGCCTCGGCAACGACCGGGCCGACCAGCTCGCCGCCATCGCCTCCGGTCTGCAGAGCCTGGCGCACGGCGCGTCGATCGAGTTCGGCGACGGCACCGGCGGTGTGCGGCAGTCGATGACCGAGTTCCACGGCGGAGTGCTGTGCATCGTGGCCGCCGGTGAGGGTGCCCACCTCGCCGTGGTCACCGACGAGGACGCCGACGTGGGGGTGGTCGGCCACAACATGCACGGGCTGATCGAGCAGATCGGCGTCCATCTCAGCGCACCGGCCCGGGAGGGCGTGGTCGGGACGGACGGCCCGGTGACCGACGGGAGCGCCCGGGCATGAGCGGGCGCGGGGGGAACACCGACGGGCGGCCGGTCCGGCCGGGCCGGGACGACGACCCGGACCGCCTGTACACCATCACCCGGGGCCGCAGCCGGGCCCCGGAGAACGCGTTCGACCTGGTCACGCTGATCGTCGCCGAGCGGGAGCCGGCGCCGGGCATGCAGTCGGAGCACGCGCGCATCCTGCGGATGTGCGAGGCGCCGACCGCCGTGGTGGAGGTCGCCGCGGAGCTGGCGCTTCCGGTGTCGGTGGTGAAGATCCTCCTCGGCGACCTGCTGGAGGGCGGTTCGATCACCGCCCGCCACCCCCGGTTCGCCCCCAACAAGGCCCGGCTGCCCGATCTCGACACGCTGAAGCAGGTACTGCATGGACTCCAACAGCTCTGAGGGCCGGGACCCTCGGCCGAGCGGGCGGACACCGCTGCGCCGCACCGCCGACAACGCGCTGAAGATCGTCGTGGTCGGCGGCTTCGGCGTGGGCAAGACCACCCTGGTCGGCGCGGTCAGCGAGATCCGTCCGCTGAACACCGAGGAGACCCTGACCAGGGCCGGGGAGGGGATCGACGATCCCACCGGCGCCTGGGGCAAGCGCTCCACCACGGTCGCCTTCGACTTCGGCCGGATCACCCTCTCCGCGAGCCAGGTGCTGTACCTGTTCGGCGCGCCGGGGCAGGAGCGGTTCTGGTTCCTCTGGGACCGGCTGTTCTCCGGGGCCCTGGGGGCCGTCGTGCTGGTCGACACCCGGCGGCTGGCGGACTCCTGGTACGCCATCGACCGCTTGGAGCACCACGGCACGCCCTTCGTCGTCGCCCGCAACAACTTCGGCGACCCGACCCACACCCTGGACCAGGTCCGGGAGGCGCTCGACCTGCCGCCCGAGGTGCCGTTGCTGGACTGCGACGCCCGGGACCGGGAGTCCGGCAAGCAGGTGCTGATCGAGCTGGTCCGCCACCTGACCGCGCGGGTCGAGGCCGAGACGGCGGGCACCCCCGCCGCCGCTGCCGCCCCCGTCCTTGAGGAGAGCACCCCGTGACCGAGCCCGCCGCCACCCCGCCGCCGGGCTGCCCGGCCCACGCCGGCGCCACCCCGTTGTACGGGCCGCGCTTCCAGACCGACCCCTCCCAGGTCTACCGGGAGATGCGGGCCGGGCACGGCCCGGTCGCGCCGGTCGAACTGGCCGGCGGGGTGCCGGCCTGGCTGGTGATCGGCTACCGCGAGCTCCAGCTGGTCACCGGCCAGCCGCAGCTGTTCGGCCGCGACTCCACCCGCTGGACCGGCTGGGCGACCGTCGCCGAGGACTGGCCGCTCAAGCCGATGATGGCGCCGGTGCCGTCGATCCTCTACGCCGAGGGCGAGGAGCACGTCCGGCGCTCGCGGGCGGTGACCGACGCGCTGGCCGCCGTCGACCCGTACGAGCTGCGCAAGCACTGCGAGGAGCTGGCGGACCGGCTGATCGACGACTTCGCCGGGCGCGGCGAGGCGGACCTGGTCGCCGAGTACGCCCATCGGCTGCCGCTGCTGGTGCTCTGCCGGGTGCTCGGGCTGAGCGAGGAGCAGGCGCCGGTGCTCATCGAGGGCCTGCTGACCATGCTGGACGGCGGCCCCGACGCGCCGGCCGGTGCGCAGCGGCTGCTCGCCGTGATGCTGGAGCTGGTCGAGGAGAAGGCGGCGAACCCGGGTGACGACGTCGCCTCCCGGATGCTGGCGCACCCGGCGGGTCTCAACCACGACGAGATCATGCGGGACCTGCGGGTGATGCTGATCGCCGGTCACCAGCCGACCTCGTACTGGATGTCCAACGCGCTGCGGCTGATGCTCACCGACGAGCGGTTCGCCGCCTCGCTGTCGGGCGGGCGGCGGAGCATCAGCCAGGCGCTGAACGAGGCGCTCTGGGAGGACACCCCGACCCAGATCTTCGCGGGCCGCTGGGCGACCAGGGACACCCAGCTGGGCGGGCAGCGGATCGCCGCCGGGGACATGCTGCTGCTGGGCTTCGCGGGGGCCAACGCGGACCCGTCGGTGCGGCAGCCGGACGGGCGGCCGGCCGAGGGCAACCGGGCGTACCTGAGCTACTCGTACGGCGAGCACGGCTGCCCGTTCCCGGCGCAGGAGGCGGCCGAGGTGATCGCGACGACGGCGGTCGAGGTGCTGCTGGACCGGCTGCCGGACCTGCGGCTGGCGGTGGCCGAGCACGCGCTGGTGTGGCGGCCGTCGGCCTGGGTGCGGGGGCTGGTGGCGCTGCCGGTGTCGTTCGCCCCGGGATACGCGGGCTGAGCCCGGCAGGTGGGGGCCGAGCCCGGCAGGTGCGGGCCGAGCCCCGCCCCGGATCCCGGAGCCCCGCCCCGGATCCCGGAGCCCCGGCGGTGCCGGGGTCGCTGTACCGCTTCACCAGAACCGAAGGAGTGCTGTACCCGATGACCGCCCCCGCCCCGTTCGTCCTCGATCCGCTGGCCCGCGACAACGCCGCCGAGGGCGCGCTGCTGCGCGCCGCCGGCCCGGTGGTGCCGGTGGAGCTGCCCGGCGGCGTCGCCGCCTGGGCCGTGACCCGGCACGCGCCCGCCCGTGAGCTGCTGACCGATGCCCGGCTGGTGAAGGACGCCCGGCACTGGGCGGCGTTCCAGCGCGGCGAGGTGCCGAAGACCTGGCCGTTGATCGGTCTGGCGGTGCCCGGCCCGAGCATGGTGACCACCGACGGCGCGGAGCACCGGCGGCTGCGGGCGCTGGTGGCGCACGCGTTCACCCCGCGCCAGGTGGAGCTGATGCGCCCGCGGGTGGAGGCGATCACCCGGGACCTGCTGGACACCCTGGCGGCGGGGGACCCGGTGGTGGACCTGAAGTCCGCCTTCGCGTTCCCGCTGCCGATGACGGTGATCTGCTCGCTGCTCGGCGTACCGGAGTCGGAGCACGCGCTCCTGCGCGACCTCTACGAGCGGTTCTTCGGCGCCCGCCCGAACCCGGAGGGCATCCAGGCGACCATCGCCGGGCTGAACGCCTTCGTCAACGGTGTGGTGGCGCAGCGCCGTTCGGTCCCCGGCGAGGACCTGGCGAGCGTGCTGCTGCAGGCCGACGCCGAGGGCGGGGCGCTGACCGACGCGGAGGCGGCGGCCACCCTTCGGGTGATCATCGCGGCGGGTCACGAGACCACGGTGAACCTCATCGGCAACGCGGTGCGGGCGCTGCTGGCCCATCCGGACCAGCTGGAGCTGGTGCGGGCGGGCAAGGTCGGCTGGGACGCGGTGGTGGAGGAGTCGCTCCGCTGGACGCCGCCGACCAGCAACTTCCTGTTCCGGTTCACCACCGAGGACGTGGCGGTGGGCGACACGGTGATTCCGGCCGGGGAGCCGGTGCTGGTCTCCTACAACGCGATCGGCCGGGACCCGGCGCAGCACGGGGTGACGGCCGAGGTGTTCGACGTGACCCGGGATCCGATTCGGCACCTGTCGTTCGGGCACGGCCCGCACGTCTGCCCGGGCTCGCCGCTGGCCCGGTTGGAGGCGGGGATCGCGCTGCCGGCCCTGTTCGAGCGCTTTCCGGGGCTGTCGATGGCGGTGCCGGACGAGGAGCTGCGGCCGAGCGGCTCGCTGGTGGTGAACGCGCTGAAGGAGCTGCCGGTCCGGCTGTTCTGACGGCCGGGCGGTCGGGGCGGTCGGGGTGGCCGGGGCGGTCGGGTCGGAAAAAAGTGTCGCGGGCGCCCGGCGGTGGGTCCGTCGGGGCTCGCGGGCGCCCGGCGCGCAGGGTCACAACTGGGGCACGCGGTGACGAAGGGCGTGCCCGGACCTTGGCGGCACGTCGCGGCTGCGTTACCGTCGTCGGATCGGCCGGCCGCCGCGTCCATGTCGAACGTCGAACTCCGGTACAGCGCAATGCCGTTCTGTCGCACAGCCGAGCGTTCACGCCCCGGCGAGGAGGACCGCGTTGACTCCCACCCCGACCGTGCCGTCCACGACCGCGCCGCCCCCGTCCCCTGCCCGCCTCCGCCACCGCCGCCGTCCGCTCGCGGCGGTGGCCCTGCTGGCCGTCGCGGCCCTGACCGCGGCCTGCTCCAACAGCACCGACAGCTCCGGAGGTTCGGGCGGGGGCGGCAACCAGACCCTGTCCGGCGACTGCGCCCGCTACCAGCCCTACGCCGGCCACGGGGGCACCACGGTGACGGTGTTCGCCTCGATCCTCAGCCCCGAGTCGGACAACCTGGAGAAGTCCTGGGCCGACTTCAGCCGGTGCACCGGCATCCGGATCAGTTACGAGGGCAGCAACGACTTCGAGTCCCAGCTGCCGGTGCGGGTGAGCGGCGGCAACGCCCCGGACTTCGCGATCGTCCCGCAGCCCGGCCTGCTCGCGCAGATGGTCAAGAGCGGCAAGGTGGTCAAGCCGCCGCAGCAGACCGTGGCGAACCAGGAGAAGTGGAGCCCGGTCTGGAAGTCCTACGGGTCGGTCAACGGCACCTTCTACGCGGCGCCGATGAGCGCCAACATGAAGTCCCTGGTCTGGTACTCGCCCAAGACCTTCAAGCAGGCCGGCTACGAGGTCCCGAAGACCTGGGCCGACCTGATGGCGCTCAGTGACCGGATCGCCAAGGCGGGCGGCGGTGCCAAGCCGTGGTGCGGCGGCATCTCCTCCGGTACGGCCACCGGCTGGCCGGCCACCGACTGGCTGGAGGAGGTGGTCCTCGGCACGTACGGCGGCGAGGTCTACGACCAGTGGGTGAACCACCAGGTGAAGTTCTCCGATCCGAAGATCGCCGCGGCGATGAAGACGGTCGCCGACTGGATGCAGAACCCGGCCTGGGTCAACGGCGGCTACGGTGACGTGAAGTCGATCGCCACCACGACCTTCCAGGACGCGGGCGCGCCGATCCTCACCGGCAAGTGCCTGATGCTCCAGCAGGCTTCGTTCTACAAGGCGCAGTGGCCCAAGGACACGAAGATCGGGCCGGACGGCGACATCTTCGCCTTCCACCTGCCCGCGGTGAACCCCTCGGTGCCCAATCCGGTCGAGGGCGGCGGGGAGTTCCTCACCGCGTTCGCGAGCCGGCCCGAGGTGCAGGCGGTGCAGAACTACCTGTCCAGCGCCGACTGGGCGAGCAGTCGGGTGCGGACCGCGACCGGCTGGGTTTCGGCCAATCAGGGTGTGGACAAGAGCCTCTACACCGATCCGATCGACCGGATCTCCGCCGATGCGCTGACCGACCCGGCGGCGACCTTCCGGTTCGACGGTTCGGACCTCATGCCGGCCGCGGTCGGCGCCGGGCAGGAGTGGAAGTCGCTCACGGCCTGGTTCGCCGAGGGGCAGTCGATCCAGAAGACCGCCGCGGACATCGACGCCGCCTGGCCGCAGTAGCGGCGCGCGTCGCAGGACCACCTGCCGAAGGGCGGTGCGGGGCCACCCACCCGCACCGCCCGCCCCTCCGCTCCCTGCTTCCTCCGGTCCGCCCGGTTCCTGGTGCCCCTGGTTCCCGGTACCCCCGGTTCCCGGTATCCCCGTTCCGCCTCCCGTTGGGAAAGGACGTGACGCCATGTCCCTCGCCGCCGGTGCCTGGGGCGACGCGATGGTCAAGTTCGGCAACGGCCTCGGTGCGATCGCCGGCTTCGTCGGCATCCTGTTGCTGGTCTTCCTGGTCGCCGGCCGCGCCTCCGGCCGGATCGCCCGCCCGCTGGCCGTGCTGGTGCTGCTCGGACCGGCGCTGGTCCTGCTGCTGCTCGGCCTGGTCGCGCCGCTGGTCCGTACCGTCTACCTGAGCCTCTACAGCGACGACAGCAGCCGCTTCGTCGGCGGTGAGAACTTCGGCTGGGCCTTCACCACCGGCTCGGTGCGCGAGGTACTGGTCAACACCCTGCTCTGGCTGGTGATCGCGCCGCTGGTGGCGACCGGGCTGGGGCTGGTACTGGCCCTGCTGGTGGACCGGATGCGCGGCCAGGCGGTCTACAAGTCGCTGATCTTCATGCCGATGGCGATCTCCCTGGTCGGCGCCTCGATCATCTTCAAGTTCGTCTACGAGTCGCGCGACCACTCGCAGCGGCAGATCGGTCTGCTCAGTCAGCTGGCGATCTGGCTGGGCTGGGACGACCCGCCGAACTGGATGCTCACCCAGCCGCTCAACACCTTCCTGCTGATGGCCGTCATGGTGTGGGTGCAGACCGGCTTCGCCATGGTCGTGCTGTCGGCGGCGATCAAGGCGATCCCGGACGAGGTCACCGAGGCGGCCCGGCTGGACGGCGCCCAGGGGCTGCGGCTGTTCCGGCACGTCACCGTGCCGATGATCCGCACCACGGTGGTGGTGGTGCTGACCACGGTGATGATCACCACGCTGAAGGCCTTCGACATCGTCCGCACCATGACCGGCGGCAACTTCGGCACCCAGGTGCTGGCCAACGAGATGTACTCGCAGTCCTTCGTCCAGTTCAACACCGGACGGGGCAGCGCGCTGGCGGTGATCCTCTTCCTCGCGGTGCTGCCACTGGTGGCCTACAACATCCTCCAGCTGCGCAAGGAGCGTGCGGTCCGATGAGCGTACGGCGGGACGGCGGCGCCGTCCGGAAGGCCTTCTCCTCACCGCTGGCCTCGGTCTTCGTGATCGTGGTGACGGTGCTGTGGACCGTCCCCACCCTCGGGCTGCTGGTCACCTCGCTGCGCCCCAAACGGGACGTCACCGCGGACGGCTGGTGGAACGCCCTGCTCCACCCGGACCTCGGGCTGGACAACTACCACACGGTGCTGTTCGAGGGCGGCTCCGGCGTCTCCACCGGCCTGATGCCCTTCCTGGTGAACTCGCTGGCGATCAGCGTCCCGGCCACGCTCTTCCCGCTGGCGCTGGCGGCGATGGCCGCCTACGCGCTGGCCTGGGTGCGGTTCCGGGGCAGCGACACCCTGTTCTTCGTGGTCTTCGCGCTCCAGGTGGTGCCGCTGCAGATGGCGCTGATCCCGCTGCTCCAGCTGTTCTCGGGCGGTGCGCACCTGGGCTCGCTGACGCTGCTGCCGGCGCTGGACCTCAAGGGCACCTACGCGCCGGTGTGGCTGGCGCACACCATGTTCGCGCTGCCGCTGGCGATCTTCCTGCTGCACAACTTCATCGCCCAGCTGCCCCGCGACCTGATGGAGGCGGCGGTGGTGGACGGCGCCTCGCACTTCAAGATCTTCCGCTCGATCGTGCTGCCGCTCTGCACGCCCGCGCTGGCCTCGTTCGCGATCTTCCAGTTCCTCTGGGTCTGGAACGACCTGCTGGTGGCGCTCACCTTCGCCGGCGGGACCCCGGAGGTGGCGCCGATGACGGTCCGGCTGGCGCAGCTGTCCGGCTCCTTCGGCGGGCGGTGGGAGCTGCTGACGGCGGGGGCGTTCCTGTCGATCGTGATTCCGCTGGCGGTGTTCTTCGCGCTCCAGCGCTACTTCGTGCGCGGGCTGCTGGCCGGTTCGGTGAAGGGCTGACGGCGGTCCGGTCGAGCGCCGGCGCCGGCGCGCCCAACGGCTGTCTCCGGTCCGCCCGTTCGGCCCGTTCGGCCCGTTCCGCCCGGGGGAACGTCAGGGTTCAGGCCGTTCCAGGGTGAATGTGGCGGTTTCGTGGACACGGTCGGCGGGTTGCCGGTACACCGTTAGGGGCTGGTCGGCCGAGATGACACAGGGGGGCGGTCATGGCAGACAGGGGCACACGCCTGGGCGGGCGTACCGACAGACGCGGCGGCGATCGCGGCGGTGGCGGTCGGGGCGGCGGCGGGCGCGCGGGAGGGCGGTGGTGGCGGCGGGCCGGAGTCCTGCTGGCGGCCCTGGCCACGGCGGCGGCGCTGGTGTCCGGGCCGGGCGCGCCCCCGGCGGCGGCCGTCACGGCGACGCTCGGCACCACGGCGGTCGGCAGCGCCACCGATACGGCCGACTCCAACTACCTCAACGCCTCGCGGTACGTGACCGGTTCGGCCGGCGGCACGGTCAGTAGCGTCTCGGTGTACGTGGACGGCGTGGACGCCGCGCCCAACAACCGCTTCCAGGCCGCGATCTACCAGGACAACGGCGGCAGCCCGGGGGCCCTGCTGGCGAGCAGTGCCACCGCCACCCTCACCGGGTCGGGCTGGAACACCGTCCCGCTGACGGCCACCCTGACTGCCAACACACCGTACTGGCTGGCCTACAACAGCAACGGCTCCGGTCCGACGGTCAACAACCTGCGGTACAGCCCGGGCGGCACCAGCGTGTACGGCAACGGCGGCCTGCCGTTCGGCAGCTGGCCGGCCACCGCAGGTGCGGTCACCAGCAGCGGGCTGAGCTTCTCGATCTACGCCACGTACACCACCGAGGCGGCCCCGCCGCCCCCGTCGCCCGGCGCGGGGCCGGGCACCGAGGGCCCGATCCTGCTGGTCACCAGCCAGGCCAATCCGTACACCCGGTACCTGGCCGAGATCCTCAAGGCGGAGGGCCTGAACGCCTACCGCCAGGTGGACATCTCGGCCGTGACCGCCTCGGTGCTCGCCTCCGCCGAGGTGGTGCTGCTCGGCGAGATGCCGCTCACCGCCGCCCAGGCCGCACTGTTCACCACCTGGACCAACGGCGGCGGCGAACTGGTCGCGATGCGCCCGG
This sequence comes from Streptomyces sp. NRRL S-495, assembly GCF_000966955.1. Lineage (NCBI taxonomy): Bacteria > Bacillati > Actinomycetota > Actinomycetes > Kitasatosporales > Streptomycetaceae > Streptomyces > Streptomyces sp. NRRL S-495. Next base: position 11,348 of record NZ_JZWY01000291.1, on the reverse strand, counting down.
ACCGGCAGCTGGCACCGCTGTTCGGACTCACCCCGGCCACCGGAACCCGCGCCGACGCCTACCTCAAGGTCAACACCGGCGCCGCGCCCGGCGCCGGGATCACCGGCGACACCATGGGCTACCACGGCCCCGCCGACCTCTACACGCTGAACGGCGCCACCGCCGTCGCCACGCTGTACAGCGACGCCGCGACCGCGACCGCCAACCCGGCGGTCAGCCTGCGCACGGCCGGCAGCGGCCGTGCCGCCGCGTTCAGCTACGACCTCGCCAGGTCGGTGGTGCAGACCCGGCAGGGCAACGCCGCCTGGGCCGGCCAGCAGCGCGACGGCGTCGACGGCTACGAGGCCAGCGAGATGTTCTTCGGCACCGGCGGCCAGCCCGACTGGAACGACCTGGACAAGGCGCTGATCCCGATCGCCGACGAGCAGCAGCGGCTGCTCGCCAACCTGCTCACCCAGCTCGCCTCCACCGCGCAGCCGTTGCCGCGGTTCTGGTACTTCCCGCGCGACGTCAAGGCCGTCGTGGTGATGACCGGGGACGACCACGGCGTGGGCGGCACGGCCGGCCGCTGGGACGGCTACATCGCGCAGAGCCCGCCCGGCTGCTCGGTCGCGAACTGGGAGTGCGTCCGCGGCTCCTCCTACATCTACACGGACGACCCGCTCACCCCGGCCCAGGCGAAGGCGTACAGCGACCAGGGCTTCGAGGTCGGCGTGCACATCAGCACCAACTGCCGCCCCTGGGGCAGCACCTCGGTCCTCCAGGGCTACTACCGGGACCAGCTGGCGGCGTGGCGGGCCAAGTACCCGAACCTGCCGAACCCGTCGAGCAGCCGCACCCACTGCGTGGAGTGGGACGACTGGGCCACCCAGGCGAGGACCAAGCTCGCCAACGGGATCCGGCTGGACACCGACTACTACTTCTACCCCTCGAACTTCACCCAGGACCGGCCCGGCTACTTCAACGGCACGGCGCAGATCATGCGCTTCGCCGACACCGACGGCAGCGTGATCGACGAGTACCAGGCCACCACCCAGCTCACCGACGAGTCCGGCCAGTCCTACCCGGGCACCGTCAACACCCTGCTCGACGCGGCGTACGGCGCCAAGGGCTACTACGCGGCCCTGACCGCCAACATCCACACCGACTTCGCCGCCTCCGCCGCCTCGGACGCGGTCGTCGCCGCCGCCAAGGCGCACGGCGCCCCGGTGGTGTCCGGTCGGCAGATGCTCACCTGGCTGGACGGGCGCAACGCCTCGGCCTTCACCGGGCTGTCCTGGAACGGGAGCGCGCTGACCTTCGGCATCACCGGCGGGGCCAACGGACTGCGCGCCATGCTGCCGGTCGACGCGGCCGCGGGCACGCTGACCGGGATCACCTCGGGCGGCCATCCGGTGCCGTACCGGGTCGAGACGGTCAAGGGCATCGCCTACGCGTTCTTCGACGGCGCGGTCGGCTCCTACAGCGCGAGCTACGGGCAGGACACCACCGCGCCCGCGGTGATCGGCACCACCCCGGCCGGTGGCGCCGACGGGGTGGCCCCGGGCACGGCGGTGCGGTTCTCCTTCAGTGAGCCGCTGGACCCGGCGAGCGTCACCGGCGGGTCCGTCACCCTGCGGGCCACGGCCGGCGGCGCGGCGGTCGCGGGGTCGGTGGCCCACGACGCGGCGGCGAACGGCGTGGTGTTCACGCCGGCCGCCCCGCTGGCACTCACGACCGGGTGGACCGCGACCGTCCAGGGTGTCCGGGACCGGTCCGGGAACGCCCTGGCCGCCCCGTACACGTTCTCCTTCACCACCGGGGGAGCGGAGCCGCGGACGATCGGGAACACGGCGGTGGGCTCGCTGATCGACGACACCGACTCCAACCACCTGAACGGCAGCCGGGTGACCACCGGCGCCGATCCGGCGGCGCTCACCGCGCTGAGCGTGCACGTCGGACCGATCGCCGCGGCGCCCAACAACCGGTACCAGCTGGCCGTCTACACCGACGCGGGCGGCTCGCCGGGCACGCTGGTGGCCGCCACGGGCTCGGGCACGCTGACCGCCAACGCGTGGAACTCGCTGCCGGTGAACCTCACCCTGAGCGCCAACACCTCGTACTGGTTCGTCTACAACACCAACGGCACGAGCACCACGGTGAACAACATGAACTACTCGACCGGCACGGCCGGGCAGGGGGCGTACAGCAACACGGTGGTGCCGTTCGGGACGTGGCCGGCGGACTTCGGGCCGGCGGTGAAGGACGCCTTCCGGTACTCGCTCTACGGGACGTACTGACGCGGGTCCACTTCCTCCTCGGCTTCGGGCCGGGCTCTGTCACAGGGGTGTGACAGGGCCCGGTCCGGTATTTTTGAACCTGTTCAGAATGGTCTACAGTCGGCTTCGGCCGTGGTGCCCGGTGTCCTCACCGGTGTGGTTCCGCGTGCTCGTCGGCGGACCGCCCGGAGGGTGGATTCCGCGTTCCCACCCGACCATTGAGGGGGATCCCATGTCCGGATTCAGCATGCCCGCCGCGGGCGGAGTGCCGCCCCGGCCCGGTGCCGGCGGTACTGGTGCCGGGGCGGACGCGGGGGTGGGTGCCGGGGCTGGTGGCGGTGTGCCGGTGGCCGGGCCCACCGGGGCCTTCGGCCCTGCCGGTGGTCACGGTCCCGGTGGTTACGGCCCCGGCGGTGCTTCCGGCGCCGACCCGTACCGGGCGCCCGGCACCCCCGCGCCGCAGCCGTTCCAGTGGCTGCGGCCCCGCGACGTTCCAGTGGCTGCGGCCCAGCGACCCGGGGCGGAAGGCCCCGGCCACCGGCCGGACGGTGCTGGCGGCGGTGCTCGCCGGTCTGCTCAGCTCCTGGCTGCTGATCGACGGACTCGGCGTCAACCTGCTGCTCTGCGCCGCGGTCGTCACCGTGGGCGCCGGGGCCGCCGCCCGGGCCGCCGGTCGCCGTCCGAGGGTCTGGACCGTGCTGTGGAGCGCGCTCGCGCTCGCCCTGCTCGCCGTCCCGGCGCTGTACGAGGCGGGCTGGCCGGTGCTGCTGAGCACCGTCTGGGCGGTGGGCCTGGCCTCGCTGGCGCTGCACGGCGGACGGCGCTGGAGCGGCGTCCTGCTCGCGCTGCCCGGCCTGCTCTGGCAACTGGTGCCCGGACTGGTGTGGGCCGGCCGGGCCCTGCGCGGCCGTCGCGCGGGCGACCGGGGCCAGCTGGTGCCGGTGCTCAAGGGCGTCCTGGCGGCGGTGGTGCTGCTGACCGTCTTCGGCGCCCTGTTCGCCGGTGCGGACGCGGCCATGGCGAACGTTCTGGAGAGCCTCGTCCCCAGCCTTGACCTCGGTGAACTCCCGGCCCGCGCGGCCCTGTTCGCGCTCGGCATGGCGGTTGCGCTGGGCTTCGCCCACATCGCGGCGGGCCCGCGGCGCTGGGACCGCACCGTGGTCCGGCCGGGCCGTGCCCGGGGCCGGCTGGAGTGGGCCCTGCCGCTGGCCGCGCTGAACCTCATGTTCGGCGCCTTCGTGGTGCTCCAGGCGGTGGTGGTGCTCGGCGGCGCCGAGGCGATCCTGGAGCGCACCGGGATGAGCCGTTCCGAGTACGCCCGGCAGGGTTTCTGGCAGCTGCTGGTGGTCACCGTGCTGACCCTGGTGGTCGTCGCGCTCGCCAAGCGCTGGGCGCCGCGCGGGACGGAGGCCGACCGCCGGCTGGTGCGGCTGCTGCTCGGCGCGCTCTGCCTGCTGACCCTGGTGGTGGTGGCCGCGGCGCTCGGGCGGATGTGGTTCTACGTGGACGCCTCCGGTCTGACCACCCTGCGGCTCTGGGTGCTGGCGGTCGAGATCTGGCTGGGCGTGGTGTTCGTGCTGCTGATCGTGGCGGGCCTGACCCCGTCGGCCGGCTGGCTGCCGCGTGCGGCGGTGCTCAGCGCGGTGGCGGCCGCCGCCGTCTATGGGCTGATGGGGCCGGACGCGATCGTCGCGGAGCACAACGTGGCCCGCTTCGAGCGGACCGGGCAGATCGATCTGCGCAACGTCCGCTACCTCTCGGTGGACGCCGTGCCGGCCCTGGACCGGCTGCCCGGCGACTACCGGACGTGTGCGCTGGGCCTGGTGGCGTACAACCTGCGGGCGGAGGGCTCCACGCCCTGGTACGCCACCAGCCTGGCGGCGTCGCGGGCCCGGGGGATCCTTGCCGAACGGCCCATGCCGGACCACTATTCGTACGCGGAGGACGCCTGCGACCGGGTGGGCATGAGCCGCGACTACGCCTTCGAGGGCTGAGCGTCGGCGCCGGCCCCGGTGGCTGCCAGCCTCCGGGGAATGCGCGAAGGGCCGGTCGGGAGCGTACTGCTCCCGACCGGCCCTGTGTCGTGCTGTGGTGCCTCGTGCTGTGGTGCGTCGTGCCGTGTTGCGCGGTGTCGCGTCCGGTGCGGCCCACCGAGGTGGGCGACCGGGTCAGTGCACGGCGACGCCGGCGGTGTCCGACGGCAGGTCGGAGGCCTTCGCCTTGATGGCGACGACCGCGATCACGAAGGCCAGGCCCGCCATCACGGCGCCGACGATGAAGCCGTGCGAGATGCCCTGCGCGAGCACCTCGTTGGCCGCGCCGGTGCCCTTCGGGAACTCCTGCTTCTCCAGCAGCCAGGCCTTCTGCTCCGGGGTGGCCGTGGCCATGAAGCCGGGCAGCTGGACCTTGGCCTCGGCGGTCGCGTAGTGCGCGAACACCGTGGTCAGGATCGACAGGCCGAGCGAGCCGCCGATCTGCTGCATCGAGTTCAGCAGGCCGGAGGCGGCGCCGGTCTCCTGGCCGGAGACGCCCGCGACGGCGAGCAGCATGACCGGGACGAAGACCAGGCCCATGCCGAAGCCGAAGACCACGGTGGGGCCGAGGATGCCGTCCACGTAGCCGCTGTCGGCGTTCATGAAGGTCAGCCAGGTGAGCCCGACGGTGACAAGCAGTGCGCCGCCCGCCATGAACGGCTTCGGGCCGTACTTGGCCTGGAAGGTGGAGGCCAGCTGGGCGGCCACGATGATCGAGGCGCTGATCGGCATGAAGGCGAAGCCGGCCTTGAGCGGGCTGTAGTCCAGCGGGCCCTGCACGAAGAGCGTGATGTAGAAGAAGATGCCGAACATGGCGGCGGCCAGGCAGAGCATCATCACCAGACCGCCGGTGCGGTTCCGGTTCGCGAACAGCTTCAGCGGGGTGATCGGCTGCGCGGTGCGGGTCTCGATGACCACGAACGCGGCCACCAGCACGACGCCGCCGGCGAAGGAGCCGAGCGTCACCGGGTCCGTCCAGCCGTCGGACGCGGCGCGGATGAAGCCGTACACCAGGCCGACCAGGCCGAGCGTCGAGGTGAGTGCGCCCGGCAGGTCGAACTTGCCCGGGTGGCGCTCCGACTCGGCGATGTAGCGCGGCGCGGCGAAGGCGATCAGGACGGCGATCGGCACGTTGACGAAGAAGACCCAGCGCCAGTCGAGGTACTCGGTGAGCAGGCCGCCGGCCAGCAGGCCGATCGCGGCGCCCGAACCGGCCACCGCGGAGAACACGCCGAAGGCCCGGTTGCGTTCGGGCCCCTCGTCGAAGTTGGTGGCGATCAGGGCGAAGGCCGTCGGCGAGCAGATCGCGCCGCCGATGCCCTGGAGCGCGCGGGCGGCCAGCAGCATGCCGCCGTCCTGCGCGAAGCCGCCGAGCAGCGAGGCCAGCCCGAACAGCAGCGTGCCGGCGATGAAGACCCGTCGCCGGCCGAGGATGTCGCCCGCGCGTCCGCCGAGCAGCAGCAGGCCGCCGAAGGTGAGCGTGTAGGCGTTGATCACCCACGAGAGGTTGGTGGTGGAGAAGTCCAGCGCGTCCCTGATCTGCGGCAGGGCGATGTTCACGATGGTGGCGTCGAGCACCACCATCAGCTGCGTGGCCGCGATCACGGCGAGGGTGATGCCCTTGTTCGGGCCGTGCCCGCTCCGCGCCGGAGAGTTCTTGCTGAGTGTGTCGGAGATAGCCAAGTTGATGCCCCCTGCTGGCTACTGCTTCGTATGCTGCGGACCCTGGGGTCCGGCTCGGCCCGACGGCGTCCCGCGGGCTATGAAGGAACGGTATCGTTCACTACTGTGGACGATAGCGTCGGCGAGATTATGAACGCAAGCGTTCCTTAGGGTTGGTGATGATGGATCAGTTGGTGCGGCGCCAGGCGAAGGACCGCTCGGCCGGCCGGCAGACCCCCCGGGTCGAGGCGGAGCGCGCGCCCGAGCCCACGCGGGGCCCCTGCCCGGTCCAGGCCGTGGCCGAGGCGCTGACCAGGCCGGCGCGGCGGCGCGGGCGGGAGCTGGAGGCGGCGATCTTCGAAGCGACGCTCGATCAGCTCACCTCCGGCGGGTTCGCGCGGCTGACGATGGAAGGGGTCGCCGGTGCCGCGCGCACCGGAAAGGCCGCGCTGTACCGGCGGTGGGCGTCCAAGGTGGAACTGGTCATCGACGCCCTGGACTCCACTCTCCCACGCCCTACCGACACCCCGGACTTCGGGTCCGCCCGTGAGGAACTGCGGTACCTGGTCGAGAGTTTCGCCTCGGTGACGCGCTCCCGGGCGGGCGGCGCCGTGACCGCGGTGATGGCCGAGCTGGACCACGAACAGGCGCAGCTGTTCAAGGACTTCATCGCCCAGCGGATGATCGAGCCCACCAAGGGCGTGATCCTGGAAATCCTCCGCCGGGGCGCCGAGCGCGGCGACGTCCGGCCGGACGCCGCCACCCCGCTGGTCGCCGACGTCGTCCCGGCGATGCTGCTGTACCGGGTGAAGGTCTGCGGCCGCCAGGTCGGGCCCGAGTTCGTCGACCAGTTGGTGGACGAGGTCCTCGTTCCGCTGATCCGGATGTGAGGGGGCCGCCCGGTCTCCGGCCCGGCTTCCTGTCTGCCTTTCCGCTGGCTTTCCCGCTCGGCTTTCCGTCCGGTCTCCCGTCCGGTGGGGGCCCGGGGCGGGGCCGGGGCGGGGCCGGGGCGGGGACGGGCCGGGGACGGGCCGGGGGTGCGGGCGGGTGGCTTAGGCTGGAGTCCGACCAGCTGAACGGACCCCCTCATGCCCATCGTCCCGCCGACGCACTCCGTCGAGCGTTCGCTGCGCCGGGCCGGCGCCAAGATCGTGGTCGGCCTCGACGAGGTCGGGCGTGGTGCCTGGGCCGGTCCGGTCACCGTGGGCGCGGCCGTCACCGGCCTGCGCCGGCCCCCCGAGGGGCTGACCGACTCCAAGCTGCTCACCCAGCTCCGCCGTGAGGCACTCGCACCCGTCCTCGCCGACTGGGTCACCGCGTACGCCCTCGGCCACGCCTCCGCCACGGAGTGCGACGAGCTCGGGATGACGGCCGCGCTGCGGCTGGCCGCCGTCCGTGCGCTGGAGGCGCTGCCGGTGGAGCCGGACGCGGTGATCCGGACGCGGTGATCCTGGACGGCAAGCACGACTACCTCGGCGGCCCCTGGCGGGTGCGCACGGTGATCAAGGGCGACCAGTCGTGCATCTGCGTGGCCGCCGCCTCCGTGCTCGCCAAGGTCCACCGCGACGGCATGATGGCCGAACTCGGTGAGGAGCACCCCGAGTACGCCTTTGCCGACAACGCCGGCTACCCCTCCCCGGTCCACCGGGCCGCACTGGAGGAGCTCGGGCCGACCGAGCACCACCGCCTCTCCTGGTCCTATCTGGACGCGCTGCCCAAGTGGCGTCATCTGAAGCGGATCCGGGTGCTGCCCGGCCCCGCCGGGACGGTCTCCGCGGAGTCCGCCGGGGAGCAGCTCGCGCTCGGTTTCTGACACTACGTCGGGATATTTCGACCGCGGACCGTAGGGCCCGCGGTGCCCAATGGGTGGGGCGCCCGTGCGCGTTCGACCGGCATTTGATAGATATCCGGGTATGCCTGTCTTCCCCGAGGAGCCGGAGATCAACGAGAGCCTCCCGGGCCCCGGCGTTCCCAGTCCCCGCGAGTCGGACGCACAAGCCCTCCACGCGCCAGCCACCGGCGGCGCGACCCCCGTCGTACCGTCGGCCGCCGGCCCCGCGCCGGTCCAGGTGCCGGGGCCCCGCCCCGCACCGCCGCGGGCGGCGCGGCCGCGTTCGACGAGCGCGCGTGCGGACCGTCCGGGGCCGTCGCCGCGGCCGAGCCCGATCCCCAAGCCCGGTCCCCGACCGGCGCCGCAGCCGACGCCGCAAGCAGCGCCGGTCGAGGTGCGGCACGTCCCCGCCAGTCGGGCGGCTGCGTTGGACCGCGCCGACGAGACCGTCGACCTGCTGCTGGACGCCGGCCGCGAGCCCGGCGCCGTCCTGGTGCTGACCGTCGGCGGGGCGCACCCGTGGCAGCAGCACGAACTCTCCTTCGGCGAGGAGCGCTACTGGGCGCAACTCACCGAGGGCGGCGACGTCTTCTACGCCGACGCGGAGCTGACCCGCCCGGTCCGCCGCCCGGTGGTCGTACTGGTCGTCAACGGCGGTTCGGCCGAGCGCGCCGCGGCGGCGTACGCCAAGGCGCTGCGTGCGGCACGCGGAGGAACTGCTGGTGGTCTGCGGCGGCGCCGACCCGGCGGTCGCCGGTACGCCGCTCGCCGCCGCCGGCGCACCCGCTCCGCGCGTTCTGCCCGCCTGAGACCCACGCTCGGATCCGCGACCCGCGGGGGCCCTTCGGCCCTCGCGGGACCGGCCTTCCGGCCCGGTCGATGGTCTGGTCGACGACCTGTGCGTTGACCCTGTCCAGTCCTGTTCGGTCCCCTCCTCCCCGTCCTGTTCCGTCCCGGCCCGGTGCCCCATGGGTGCCGGGCTTCGGCATGCCGGGGCCCGGGACGGCGCGGATGCTGTGGAGGGGCAGGGGTGGAAGGGGCAGGTGGGGAGGCAGGGGTGCGGGCCGCTCGACCGGCGGGGCGGCGGTGCACGCCGGACCCGACGCGTGCCGGACCGGCGTCGGCCGTCACGGACCGCGGACGGGAGGCCTTCCGGTCAGCGGGTGCCGGTGCGCCGGGCCGGTTCGATCGCCGTGACCCGGGCGGGCGTCCACGGGCGGTCGCCCTGGCGGGACCGCTGGGGCCGTTCGCCGTGCTGCAGCCGCTCGGGTGCCGGCCGCAGGGGCCGCTGGCCGTGCGAACCCTCCAGTGCCGTGCGCGGTGGCAGCTCGGTCACGGTGTGGACCGGACCTTCCGCCCACGACCCCGCGTGCGGATTGCGGCCGCCCCGTCCGTCCCCGAGGATCTGCCAGCCGGCCGGGGTCAGCGCCACGTACGCTCCGCAGCGCAGCCCGTGCAGGGCGGCAGCGTCCCGCAGGGCCCACATCCACGCGCCGTCCTGCTCCGTCCAGCCGGCCGCGCCCTCGCGGCAGCGCAGCAGCACGGCCGTCCGGGCCGGGCTGGGCAGGCGCAGGTCGTGCGGGGTGACCTGGCGCAGGTGGGCGAGGATCGCGTTGCGGTGCTGCCAGCCGTCCGCATCGTGCGGCCAGGGGGCGAAGGAGGCCGAGGCGGTCACCCGGTGCTCGGGGTCCAGGACGGCGACCACAACCGTGCCCGGCTGCGGCAGGTGCCGCTGGTGCAGCTCCAGCACGAAGTCGCGAGGGTCGCGGAGCAGTGGGATCCCCGAGTCCGTCCAGGCCTCCAGGTCGAGCATCCGTCTGGGCGACGAGCTCCGGGCGAGGGGATACTGACCTCGGTCGATGCCGCTGATCACGATCCTCCTTCCCGACCCACGGGCGCGCGGGTGCATGCGTACGCCGGAGGCACGGTCCATGGGACCGGGCTCCGGGTACGGTCCAATTCTCAGGGTAGGAGGGGTGGAGCGGCAATGATGAAATGATGAACGCCGCCCGAAAGCCAACGTTCTGCCGGATATATTCCACGGTCGCGTGAAACCGGCCAGGACGCCTCCGGACCGCGGTCCGGCCGCGTCGCAGCGCACTCCGGAGCATCTCCGACATCTCCGTTCCTCCTTTCCCGCGATGGTCTCCGTTGATCCGCCGGCGGATCCCGCCGCCGGACCGGCGCCGCGGCCGGTCCGTCCTCGTGCTGGTCCCGCTCTCCCGCCGTTCCTCCTCCCCGGCCGTTCCGCTGCCCGCGTCCGACCCGCGCCGGAGCGGGGACGACGCCCTCCGTCAGCCCTGGACCGCCAGGACGAGCGGCAGGACCGCGCTCGCCCCGGCCCGGCGCAGCAGCCGGGCGGCCACGGTGACCGTCCACCCCGAGTCGACCAGGTCGTCCACCAGCAGCACCGGTCCGCCGGCGGCCGCCAGCGCCGAGGCCAGCTCCGGCGGCAGGGTGAGCGCGCCCGCCACCGAGTTCAGCCGCTGGGCGCTGTTGCTGCGCGAGCCGTGCGGCGGCTGCCCGGTCGCGTACTCGATCCGCCCGAGCAGCGGCATCCGCCCGATCTCGGCGATCCTGGCGCCGAGGCTGCCGACCAGCTGGGGCCTGGACGAGGAGGCCATGGTGACCACGCCGACCGGCCGGTCCAGCCGGGCGCCGTCGGCCGCCGCCGGGCCGGCCCAGCCGCCCGGCCCGCGTGCCCAGTCGGCCAGCACGGTGACCAGCGCGTCCACCGCCTCGCCGGGGACCGGCCCGTCCGGGGCCTGGTCGGCGAGCAGGGAGCGCAGTCGGTTGCCCCAGCCGATGTCCGAGAGGCGGCCGAGCGCGCGGCCCGTCTCGGCCTGCTCCCCGGCCGGGATGCGGCCCTTGAGCGGGACGCCCAGGGCGTCCATGCCGGTGGGCCAGAGCCGCCGCGGCTCGAAGCCCACGCCGGGGCGGCCGAGCGCGGCCCGGGCCGCCTCCAGCGCCTGGTCCGAGACCTCGGGCCCGTGCAGCGGCCCGGCGCAGTTGTCGCACCGCCCGCACGGCACGGCCTCCTCGTCGTCCAGCTGGCGGCGCAGGAACTCCATCCGGCAGCCGCTGCCGGTCGCGTACTCGCGCATCGCCCGCTGCTCGGCCTCCCGGGAGGCGGCGACCTTGGCGTAGCGGGCGCTGTCGTACTCCCAGCTCCGGCCGGTGGCCGTCCAGCCGCCCTTGACCCGGCGGACGGCGCCGTCCACGTCGAGCACCTTGAGCATGGTCTCCAGCCGGGCGCGGCGGAGGTCCACCCGGGGCTCCAGTGCGGCGGTGGAGAGCGGCCGACCGGCCTCGGCCAGCGCGTCGATGGTGCGGCGGACCTGCTCCTCGGGCGGGAAGGCGAGCGAGGCGAAGTAGCGCCAGATCGCCTCGTCCTCGCGACCGGGCAGCAGCAGCACCTCCGCCCGGTCGACCCCGCGCCCGGCCCGGCCGACCTGCTGGTAGTAGGCGATCGGGGAGCTGGGAGAGCCGAGGTGGACCACGAAGCCGAGGTCGGGCTTGTCGAAGCCCATGCCGAGGGCGGAGGTGGCGACCAGCGCCTTGACC
>NZ_JZWY01000290.1:0-9160 GCF_000966955.1 Streptomyces sp. NRRL S-495 | reverse complement strand
GCCTTGACCCGGTTGGCCAGCAGGTCGGCCTCGGCGGTGCGGCGCTCGGCGTCCTCGGTGCGGCCGGAGTAGGCGGCCACCGCGAAGCCGCGCTCGCGCAGGAAGGCCGTCACCTCGTCGGCGGCGGCGACCGTGAGGGTGTAGACGATGCCGGAGCCGGGCAGCCGGTCGAGGTGGTCGGCGAGCCAGGCCAGCCGGTGCGCCGGGTCCGGCAGGGTGAGCACGCCGAGGGTGAGGCTCTCGCGGTCGAGCGGGCCGCGCAGCACCAGGGCGTGCTCGTCGCCGGCGCCCGTGCCGAGCTGCTCGGCGACGTCGGCGGTGACCCGGGCGTTGGCCGTGGCGGTGGTGGCCAGCACCGGGACCCCGGGGGTGAGCTCGGCGAGCATGGTGCGCAGCCGGCGGTAGTCGGGGCGGAAGTCGTGGCCCCAGTCGGAGATGCAGTGGGCCTCGTCGACCACCAGCAGGCCGGTGGAGGCGGCGAGCTTGGGCAGCACGTGGTCGCGGAAGTCGGGGTTGTTCAGCCGCTCGGGGCTGACCAGCAGGACGTCGACGGCCCCGGCGGCGACCTCGGCCTGGACGGCGTCCCACTCGTCGGTGTTGGCGGAGTTGATGGTGCGGGCGTGGATGCCGGCCCTGGCGGCCGAGTCCACCTGGTTGCGCATCAGGGCGAGCAGCGGCGAGACGATCACCGTCGGGCCGGCGCCCCGGGCACGCAGCAGGGAGGTGGCGATGAAGTAGACGGCGGACTTGCCCCAGCCGGTGCGCTGCACCACCAGGGCCCGGCGGTGGTCGACGACCAGGGCCTCGATGGCCGTCCACTGGTCCTCGCGCAGGGTCGCGCCGGGGCCGGCCAGCTCGCGCAGGACGGCCTCGGCCCGGGCCCGGACCTCGGCCCGGTCGGCGGTGGTGGCGGTGGTGTGGGTCTTCGGCTGCTCCATGGCGTCCATGAAACCCCGAGGGACCGACAGCGGGCGAACGGCGATGGGTGAGAAGCGGGCGAAGTCCGGAGGTATTTCATCCGTTCTTCTGCTGAACGGACGTCATTTTTCCCTCGGGAGAGTGGGGCGACCATACGCCGAACGAGGGAGGAGTTATTCACAGGCCGGGTTTATCCACAGATTCCGAAGAATTTTCCGAGGGTCCCGGGAAATTGGGACAGCCTTCGGGCCATGACCAACGAACACATCGCGCTTCCCTTCGGCGACGGTCCCGGTGGCTGTTCGCTCACCATGCGGGGCCCGGCCGACATGGCCGAGGCGCTGCCCTACCTCCTCGGCTTCTTCCCGGACGACAGCATCGTCGCCGTCGGGCTGCAGCCGCCGGGCCTGCACCAGGGCGGGGTGATCCGGCTGGACATCCCCGAGTCCGCGGCCGAGTGGCCGGCCGCCGCGGAGGAGACGGCCGCGCTCATGGTCCAGCTCTCCGAGCGGCAGGAGCAGCGGCCGGTCCAGGTGCTCCTCTACCTCTGCCAGGATCCGGCCGTGCGCGGGCCGGGCCGGGAGCACGGCCCGCCGGTGGCGGAGCGGCTGCGGCCGCTCGCCGAGCGCCTGCGGCAGTCCTTCGAGAGCCGGGGCGTGCGGGTCAAGGAGTCGCTCTGCGTCTCGGCGGGCCGCTGGTGGTCCTACCTCTGCACCCGGGAGGGCTGCTGCGATCCGGGGGGACACCCGATCCGGCGCGAGCCCGGGCCCGGTCCGGTCGCGGTCGCGGCGACCGTCGCCGGCCTGGCACCGCGCGGCAGCCGCAAGGAGATCATGGCCGGGCTGGCCCCGATCGGGCCGCCCGGGGCGGAGTCCGTGCGGGCGGCCCTCGCCCGGGCCGGGGCCGGACCTGGGGCCGCCCCGGGCGGACGGCGGCCGGTCGACCGACGGGAGGGCGCCCGGCTGATCGACACGGCCGTCGCCGAGTTCATGGCCGGGGCCGTCTCGCTCGACGACGACCGGGCGGCCCGGCTGCTGCTGGCGCTCCAGGACCGGGTCCTGCGGGACCGCGCCGCCGAGTACGCCCGGCCGGCCGAGCTCGCGTCCACCCGGCGGCTCTGGACCTTCCTGGCCACCCGCTGCGTCGCGCCCCACGAGCGCCTCGCCGCCCCGCCGCTCACCCTGCTGGCCTGGGTGTCGTGGGTCGCGGGCGACGCCGCGACCGCACGGGTGGTGCTCGGCCACACGCTCCGCCGTGCCCCCGGTTACCTGCTCGCGCAGCTGCTCTACGAGTCGATGAACGGCGGGTTCGCGCCCGAGGTGCTGCTGGCGAGCATCGAGGAGGAGCGGTGGCGCCGCACCGAGCGGGAGCGGGCGGAGGGCGGGGCGGCCCCGGACCTGTCCGCCGGGCCGGGGCTCGGTGGTGCGCCCGGTCCCGGCACCGACCCGGCCGGGGGAGGAGCGGCGGAGCCCGGGTCCGGAGGCGCGGAGGCGGGACCTCCGGCGCGGGGGAAGGCCCGACGGGGCCGACGGCGGCGCGGTCGCCCGGTGGCGGGCTCGCCGCCCGCCGACACCCCGCCGGGGCCCGCCTCCGGTACCGCCGACAGCACCGACCCCACCGACAGGACGGAGCACCCCGGTCACCCGGCCGGGCCGGACGAGGTCGAGCGGGGCGGGCTCTGCCGGGCGAGGGTCCCCGGTCCGGCGCCCAGGGCGGCGGCCGTCCTGCCCGGGGTCCGCCGGCGCCGGGGCGCGTGCGGGGCGGAGCGGGGGCAGCGCCGTGCGCGGTGACCTCCGGGGCGGCCCGGCCGGGCTCCCCGACCGCCGGGCGGGGAGCCGCCGGGCGGCCCGGGGCGGGGGCGCGCTACAGCTCGCCGCGCGCCATCGCGATCAGCCGGTCCAGTACCTTGCCCCCGCTGACCCGGAGGCCGTCGTGCTCCCACTCGTTGGTGATCCAGGTCCGCACCCCCCGCACGGCCCGCGCGGTCTCCAGCGAGTCGGCGGTGTCGACGTACATGTCGTCGTGGTACACCGCCGCGAACACCGGCACCTCGTTGGCGGCGAGCACGGCCGGGTCGTACAGGTCCGGCCAGTCGGTGCGGGCGGCGAGCAGTTCCGCGGTCTCCTTCAGCGGGCGCAGCGCCGGATCGGTGTCGAACATCGAGGGGTAGATCATCTCCCCGGTGAACAGCACCGGCGCGCCCGACTCCAGCGCGGCGCGGGCGTCGAACTCCGGGAACTCCGCGCGCACCCGCTCGGCCGCCCAGGCGGTTCCGGCCGGATCCACCGAGCGCTGGCCGTAGATCGACTCGTGCAGGACGGCGTAGAGCGGGCCCTGGGCGAAGGAGAGCTGCGCCTGGGCGCCGGCGAGGAAGGTGTCGGAGAGTTCGGGGCCCTCCACGCCCTCCACCCAGGCCTCCTCCAGCAGGTAATGGAGGGTCCCGGAGCCGCTGCCGGTGCCGAGCAGCATCCCGAGGGCCTGGAACGCCTCGACGGTGAGCAGCCCGCCGTCGGGCAGGGTGGCCGGGGTCCCGGCGAGGTGCCCGGCGATCCGCCGCACCGCGTCGACGTCCTGCGGGAACCGCGCGTAGTGGCCCTCGTTCTTGCCGACGACCCGCGGGTACGCGGCCCGGTAGACATCGTCGGCGGAGCTGCGCAGACCGGCCAGGCCGCCGGTGACGAAGGCCCGGTCCAGTCCCTCGGGAGCGATCGAGAGGTAGGTGAGGGTGCAGAAGCCGCCGAAGCTCTGACCGAGCACGCTCCAGCGGCGGTCCCCGCCGAGCAGTCGGCGGCGGATCAGTTCGGCGTCCCGCACGATCGAGTCGGCCCGGAAGTGCGCCAGGTACTCCGCCTGCTCCTTGGCCCCGCCCCGCCGGGCCAGCGTCTGCCGGGTGGCGGGCGTGGACCGCCCGGTGCCGCGCTGGTCGAGCAGGAGCACCCGGTGGTCGTCGAGCGCGCGCTCCAGCCAGCCGTCCCGGCCGAGCGGCCGGCCGGCCTTGCCCCCCGGTCCGCCCTGGAGGAACAGCAGCCAGGGCAGGTCGGTGTCCCCGGTCCGGCCCGAGGCCACCACCTCGCGGGCGTACACCTCGATCTGCTCGCCCTGCGGGGCGGCGTGGTCGAGCGGCACCTGGAAGACGTGGTCGGTGAAGGCAATCCCGGGCAGCCGGCTGGCGGTCGACATACAACTCCTCGGTCTCTGCTGGTCACAGCGGTCGCGTCGGCTCCGCCCGGGGTTGCCGGTGGCGGGCCCGCGACCCCCGCACCGTATCCTGGCCGCGGCCCGGGGCCGCCTCGGGCGGCAGCCGCCCGCGACCGCCCACCCGGCGGGCCCGTGCGGCCGGGCCGGAACCACGGATCGGCAGCCCCGGCGGGCAGCGCGCGGTCGCGGTGCACCGGACGGGCCCAGGACGCCCGGCGGGCGTGACCTGTGGCCGGTCTCCGGCGTTGACCCCGGGGGCCCTGCGCCCGGGCGCCACCGCCCCGGGCGGGGTGGACCGGGACCCGACCCGGCACCGGTGACGGCGCCGTCGGGCGGGGGCGCCGCGGTCGGCGGCGGGGTGCGGTCGGACCGTCGGGCCCGACCGGGCAACGGGGAGGCGGGGGCCTCCGGGCGCGAGAACGCCCGGGGACCAACGGCGCGGGGCGGGTACCGACCGGGTACCCGGCACCGCATGGCACGGCCCGGCACCGGGTACGGCCAGACACGGCACAGACCGGCGGGGGATCCCGTCGGTCCGGAACCAGCACGCGATCGAGCATGCTCGCGGCCCATCGGCCTGACCGGCCACCGGACCGCCGAGGGGAGGAGAGTCCGGTGACCGCGATGAGGCCGCCACAGGCCGCACCGGCCGAGAGTGTGGTCGGCGCGCCGAGACCGGCGGGCCGGCCGGACCAGGCCCACCCGGCCGGCGCCGGTGGTCCGGCCAGGTCCGCGCCGCCGCGCCCGCAGCCGGCCGCGGTCCACCACGCGGTGCTGTGTGTGAAGGCGCCGGCGATGGCCGCCTCGGACCCCGACGGCCAGTTGCGCGGGCACGGCCTGCACGGGTTCTACCGCTCCGGCGTCCGGGTGGTGGCCCGGATGGAGCTGCGGCTCGGCGGGATCGAACCGCTCCCGCTCCAGGGCACCCTGACCACGGCGGCCCAGGCCCGCTTCCTGGGGGCCGTCCGCCTCCCCGGCGACCTCGACCCGGACCCGGCGCTCACCGTCGAGCGGCTGCGGCACGCCGACGGCGTGGAGACCGTCACGGTGCGCAACGCCGGCGGCCGCCCGGCCCGGCTGCCGCTGGAGATCGCGCTCTCCACCGATCTCGGCCCGGTCGCCGAGATCGCCGCCGGCCACCGCTCCCCGGACCTGCCCGGCCAGGTCCAGTCCGCGGGGCTGCGCTGGGCGGGGCCCACGCACAGCGCCACGGTCAGCGCCCAGCCCTCGCCGCACGCCGTGCTGGCCGGTGCCGGTGTGCTGCGCTGGGACCTCGACGTCCAGCCGGGCGCGCGGTGGTCGGTCGAGCTCCGGGCCGAGCTGGAGAGCACGGTGCCCGCCCCGCGCCCGCCCGGCGGTCGCGGCCCCGGCGTCCCGCTGCCCTGGGCCGAGCCCGAGGTGCGCTGCGACGACCCGCGGGTGGCCCTGGTGGTGTCGCGCTCCCTGGACTCCCTGGGCGGTCTGCTGTTCGCCGACCCGGACCGGCCGACCGACCTCTACCTGGCGTCCGGCGCGCCCTGGCGGTTCGGCCTCGCCCCGGCCGACGCGCTCTGGGCGGCCCGGCTGACCCTGCCGCTCGGCACCCGGCTCGCCGCCGGCACCCTGCGCGCCCTGGCCCGCCGTCAGCAGCAGCCGGCCGCCGGGGCGGGCGGGCCCGGCCAGGGCGGCCGCCGCCCGGAGGGGCTGCTGCCCGGCGCGCTGCGGCACGGCGGCCCCGAGCTGCCGCCGACCTGCACCGCCACCGAGGCCACTCTGCTGTTCGTCACCGTGCTGGCCGAGGCCTGGCGGTGGGGCCTGCCCCGGGCGGAGGTCGCCGAACTCCTCCCGGCCGCCGAGCGCGCGCTCGGCGCGCTGCGCGAGGGCCTGGTGGACGGCTTCGTCACCGACCTGAGCCGCCCGGTCGAGGAGCGCGCCGCCCACCCGGTGCCGGCCAGGGCCGAGGTCCAGGCCCAGGCGCACCGGGCGGCCCTGCACGGAGCCGACCTGCTGGCGGCCTTCGGCCGGCCCGGCGCCGAGGAGTGGCGGGGCTGGGCGACCGCCCTGCGCGGCCGGTTCCGCGAGCGGTTCTGGCTGGACGACCTGTCCGGCGGGCGCCCGGCCGCCGGGCTCGCCCCGGGCGGGCAGCCGTTGCCCGCCGTGGCCGCCGCCCTGGTCCACCTGCTCGACCCCGGCCTCGCCGCCGACGGCGGCCGCCACGAGAGCCTGCTGGACCGTGAGCAGACCAGGCTGCTCGCCCAGCGGCTGGCGGCGCCCGAGCTGGACAGCGGCTGGGGGCTGCGCACGCTCAGCGCCAAGTCCCCCCGGTTCAATCCGCTCGGCCACCGCAGCGGGGCGGTGCGGGTCCACGAGACCGCGCTCGCGGTCGCCGGGCTCGCCGAGGCCGGCCACGAGAACGAGGCGGGGGCCCTGCTGGAGGGGCTGCTCGCGGCGGCGGCCCACTTCGAGGGGCGGCTGCCCGAGATGTACGCGGGGGAGCAGTGGACGCCCGGCTCCCCGCCGGTCCCGCACCCGGGTGCCTGCCGGCCGGCCGCGGTCTCGTCCGCCGGGGCCGCGCACGCGGTGTTCGCGCTCGCCGGGGTCCGGCCGGACGTCCCCGGCGGGCGGGTGCTGGTCCGCCCGGCCAGCACCGCGCCGCTCGGGGAGCTGGAGCTGACCGGACTGCGGGTCGCCGGCGAGCCTTTCTCGGTGCGGGTCAGCCGGATCGGCGTGGCGATGGTCGAGGAGGCGTCCGCGGAACTCCAGCTGGTGGCCCGCTGACACCGCCACCACTGCCGTCCGCCCGCAGCCCGGTCCGCACCGGGCCGGGCCGGGCGCGGCGGACGGTCGGGAGGGCCGGGAGGGCCGTCGCAGCACGGTCCGTACGCGGCCCTGTGCTTATCGTCAGAGAGACGACTATGATCGTCGCCATGTCGCGTTATGACCCGTCGGCCTTCCCCCCGTTCGCAGTCACGGTCGACCTGGTCGTGCTGACGGTGCGCGAGCACGCGCTCTGTGCCCTGCTGGTCCGCCGGGGCGAGCCGCCCTACCAGGGCTACTGGGCGCTCCCGGGCGGCTTCGTCCGCCCCGACGAGGGCCTCGCCGAGGCGGCCTCGCGGGAGCTGGCCGAGGAGACCGGCCTGCGGGCCCCCACCGCCCCCGGGCACGACACGGCCGGGCCCGGTGCCGCCGGCGCCCACCTGGAACAGCTCGCCACCTACGGCCACCCCCAGCGCGACCCGCGGATGCGGGTGGTCAGCGTCGCCCACCTGGTGCTCGCACCCGACCTGCCGACCCCGCGCGCGGGCGGCGACGCCAGCGGCGCCCGTTGGGCCCCGGTCACCGAACTCCTCGGCCCGGACCGGGCCGACGGTGTCCCGCTCGCCTTCGACCACGGGCTGATCCTGGCGGACGGGGTGGAGCGCGCCCGTTCCAAGATCGAGTACTCCTCGCTGGCGACGGCGTTCTGCGCCACCGAGTTCACCGTCGGCGAGCTGCGCCGCGTCTACGAGGCGGTGTGGGGCGTGGTGCTCGACCCGCGGAACTTCCACCGCAAGGTCACCGGCACCCCAGGCTTCCTGCTGCCCTCCGGCGGCACGACGACCCGTCAGGGCGGGCGCCCGGCCCAGCTGTTCACCTCCGGCGGAGCCAGTGTGCTCAACCCGCCGATGCTGCGTCCGGAGGCCTGAGCCGCCCGGTCCGCGGGTCTCGGTCGCAGGATCGGATTGTCCCCTGATCGGGTGAGGTGTGCGGGCGGTCGGCCCGTGGCGTTCCCGTAATGCCCGGAATCTCCGCCGCGGGCCCCTAATGTGCTGGCGCGGAACCGTGCGGGTGCGACCCGGCGCGCCGCGGACCAGGTCGGCCGAGGGCATGGGAGCAGCCAGCGATGATCCAGATCACCGGACTGACCAAGGTTCACCGAGGGGGAGGCCCCCCGGTGCTGCTGGACCTGACCTTCGAGGCCCGCCCGGGCGCGGTGACGGCCCTGCTCGGCCCCGAGGGGGCGGGCAAGTCGACCGCGCTGCGGCTGATGCTGGAGCTCGAACGGGGCCGGGGCGTCACCCTCTTCGACGGCCGCACCTACCGCCGGCTGCGCCGGCCGGAGCGCGAGGTCGGCGTGCTCCTGTCCGGACCCGGCGACGTCCCCGGGGCGGCCGACCTCGCCGGACACCCCGGCCGGAAGGCCCGGGGACACCTCAGGATGCTGGCGGCCGCGGTCGGCGCGCCCGCCCGGCGGGCGGACGAACTCCTGGAGCGGACCAGGCTCGCGGCCGTCGCCGAGCAGCGCCTGCGCACCTACTCGCCGGGCATGCACCGGCGGCTCGCCCTCGCGGCCGCTCTGCTCGGCGAGCCCGGCACGCTGCTCCTGGACGCGCCCACCGAAGGCCTCTCGCCGCGCAATGTGGAGTGGTTCCACGCCTTCCTGCGGTCCTTCGCCGCGGACGGAGGGACGGTCCTGGTCACCACCCGCACCCCGCAGGAGGCCTCGCAGCTCGCCGACCGGGTGGTGACGCTGGACCGGGGGCGGATGGCGGCGGACCAGTCGGTGACGGAGTTCCGGCGCACCCGGCTCAGCCCGGAGGTCGTGGTGCGGGGTCCCCAGATGGCCCGGCTCGCCGATCTGCTGGCCGGTCAGGGCGGGCAGGTCCGGCGGGACGGCGGGACCGAACTCGCGGTGTCCGGCGTCGGCCGGACCGAGATCGGCGAACTCGCCTACCGCCACGGCATCCTGTTGCACGAACTCGCCGACCGGGTCGTCGAGCGACCGGCCCCCCGGGCGGACCTGCGGGTGGTCGCGAGCGGCCCGGGCCGCCCCCGGACGCCCGAAGCCGCAGACGCGCCGGTGGCCCCGGCGGCGGTGACAGTCGGACGGGCCGACCAGGCCGACCAGGCCGGACTGGGCGAACGGGCCGACCGGACGGTGGCGATGCCGGTGGCGCGGCCCCGGGACCTGGAGCCCGCACCCACCCTCGCCCTGCCGGTCGCGCCGTCCCCGGCAGGCGGCTCGTCGGCCGTGGCGGCGCCGGCCGCGCCGGGGCCCCGCCTCGGCGCCCGGGCCGTCACCCGG
>NZ_JZWY01000034.1:0-7240 GCF_000966955.1 Streptomyces sp. NRRL S-495 | reverse complement strand
GAGGGGGATCGGGCCGGGGGAGGTGCCGAGGCGGGTGAGGCGGGCGGACCAGAAGGGGGCGTCGAGTTGGGCGGGGACGGGGATGGTGGGGGTTCCGGCGCGGAGGGTGGCGGCGGTGGTGCCGGCGCCGGCGTGGTGGACGGTGGCGGCCATGCGGGGGAAGAGCCAGTCGTGCGGGGTGTCGCCGATGGTGAGGACGTCGTCGTTGTCGTCGGGTGCGCTGAGGCCGCTCCAGCCGGACTGGACGACGGCGCGGACGCGGGCGGCGCGGACGGCGGCGAGGACGGTGGCGGTGAGCCGTTCGGGGTCGGGGACGACGAGACTGCCGAAGCCGATGTACACGGGTGGCGGTCCGGCGGCGAGGAAGTCCAGGAGGCGGTGCGGGGGTTGCCAGGCGGGGTCGGTCCGGGGCCACCAGTAGCCGGTGACGCCGAGGGACGGGCTCCAGTCGGCGGGGCGGGGGACAACTCGTGGCGAGAAGCCGTGCAGCACGGTGCGGTTGCGGCGGCCGCGTGCCACGGAGCGGGCAGGCAGGCCGAGTTGGCGGCGGAGGCCGTGGACGGCGGGGGCGAAGAGCCGGTCGACGGCGGCCTGCACGGCGTGGCCGGCGAGCAGGTTGCCCGGTCCGCCGAGGGATCGGGTGCCGGTGACCGCCGGTGCGAACTCGCGGGTGGGGGAGAGGGGTTGGAGGTGGAGGGCGATGTTCGGGATGCCGGCGGCCTCGGCGACGGCCTGGCCCAGGTCGGCGGTGGTGCTGGTGGTGAGGAGGAGGTCGGCGCCGGGTTCTGCCGCGGCGGCGATCCCCGTGCCGAGGGCGGGCATGAACGAGCGGGCGAGGAGCACCAGTTGGAGGAGGCCGAGTGGCCCGGAGCCGGCCCGCAGGAGCTGTTGGCCCTGGGTGGAGGCTAGTTCGGCGCGCGGGTCGATCGGCAGCGGGCGGAACTCCAGTCCGCAGGCGCGGACGGAGTCGGCGAAGGTCGCGTGGGTGGCGAGGGCCACCTGATGGCCGGCCGCGTGGAGGCGGGCGCCGAGTCCGGTGAAGGGGGCGACGTCGCCCCGTGAGCCGGCGGTGGCGATCAGGATGCGCATGGCCGCAGTATTCCGGGGCAGTCGGGTCCCGAGAAGGGCGCCACGCCAGCGGTGGACCGCGGGCCGCGGGCCTTCGCGCGCGGACGTGCCGGGCGCGGAACCGTCCGGCGGTGGTGCGGCGTCCCTGCAGGCAGTACGGCGTGCACGGGGCCGCCGTACGGCTCGAAGGGCGGGAGGACGCGTGAGCTTCGTCGCATGGATCGTGCTGGGCCTGGTGGCCGGGGCCCTGGCCAAGCTGCTGCTGCCGGGGCGGGACCCGGGGGGCCTGGTGGTGACCACCCTGATCGGAGTCGCCGGCTCCTTCGTCGGCGGATGGATCTCCGCGAAGTTCCTGGACCGGCCGGTGACGGCGCAGTTCTTCGACCTGGCGACCTGGGCGTCCGCGATCGGTGGCGCCCTGGTGCTGCTGATCCTCTACCGGCTCGTCTTCGGCAACTCCCGCGACTGACCGCGGGCCGGGGCACCCGGCAGGGGCGAGGAGAGTAGGTGCGACGGGCCGGACCGGCCGCGCGGGAGACGGCGCGGCCGGTCCGTCGTGTCCGGACCGTGCCGCCCCGCTGGGCGGCACGGTGGGCGGATGTCCGGCGGGGAAGGGGTCAGGCCCTGGCGGCCAGGCCGCCGAGGATGAGCCGCCAGAGGGCCTCGAACCGCTCGTCGGCGGCCGGGTCGGACCAGCTCGCCGCGTGGGCGGGGTCGTGGAAGTGGGCGGTCGCCTCGAACACGGCGCGGGCGGTCGAGTCGATGCGGGTGCTCGCGTCGGTGTGGGCGGTCGAGTCGGTGCGGGCGGGGTGGAACTCCTTGCTCTCCGTGCCGTCCCGGACGATATCGGCGATCTGGGCGATCAGCGTCCCGATGTGGGTCTCGACCGTGTGGCTGTTCTCGCCGACCAGCGTCATGTAGGTCGCGAACAGCTGAGGGTCGTCGAAGGCCTTGCGGCGCTTGGCGGCGAAGAGCGTGGCCAGCCAGCGGTGCAGGCGCTCGGCGGCCGGCCCGGTCTCGGTGGTGATGAGGCGCAGCTCGTCGTGGGCCTGGGCGAGCCAGCGTTCGGTGACGGCCTCGCGCAGCGCCGCCTTGCTCGGGAAGAAGCGGTAGACGCTGCCGTGGCTGACGCCGAGCGTGCGGGCGACGTCGACGACGGTGGCCTTCGCCGGGCCGAACCGCCTGAGGACGTCCTCCGTCGCGCCCAGGATCTGCTCGGCGGTGAGTGCGCTGTCCGTGCTCACGGGGAGGTACGTCCTTACGGGTGAGGCGTCCGCCCGCCGGGGTGCGGCGGGTGGACGGTCGGCCGGTCGGCGGCCGGTCGGGGCGGGCCGCCGGTCGGCCGGCGGTTGGTGCGGGTGCTGACGGTCCCGCCCGGAGCGGTCTGCCGACGCGGCCGGGACCGCGCCTCAGTGCTCGCTGTCGAGATGGGCCATCTGGGCGGCAGCGTACCTGTCGCCGGCCGCGGACCCGGCAGGGACCGCCGCCTCGATGGCCGCGAGGTCGGCCTCGGTGAGGGTCACGTCGAGTGCTCCGAGAGCCTCGGTGAGGCGGTCGCGGCGGCGGGCGCCGACCAGCGGGACGACGTCCTCGCCACGCGAGGCGACCCAGGCGATCGCGATCTGCGCGACGGTGGCCTTCCGTTCGGCGGCTACCGCGCGCAGGGCGTCGACGAGCCGGAGGTTGTGGGTGAGGTTGTCGCCCTGGAAGCGGGGGCTGTGGCCGCGGAAGTCGGTGCCGGCCAGTTCCCGGTCGTTCTGCCAGTGGCCGCTGAGCAGGCCGCGCGAGAGCACGCCGTAGGCGGTCACGCCGATGCCGAGCTCACGCGCGGCGGGCAGGATCCCGGCCTCGACGGAGCGGGAGATGAGCGAGTACTCGATCTGGAGGTCACTGATCGGGTGGACGGCGGCGGCGCGGCGCAGGGTGTCGGCGCCGACCTCGGAGAGGCCGATGTGGCGGACGTAGCCGGCCTGGACCAGCTCCGCGATCGCGCCGACGGTCTCCTCGACCGGCACGGCCGGGTCCAGCCGGGCGGGGCGGTAGATGTCGATGTGGTCGGTGCGCAGGCGGCGCAGGGTGTAGGCGAGGGCGGTCTTGACCGCCGCCGGGCGGGCGTCGTAGCCGAGCCACTGGCCGTCCGGGCTGCGCTGGGCGCCGAACTTCACGCTGATCCGGACCTCCTCGCGGTCGCGGCCGCGCAGCGCCTCGTGGATCAGCAGCTCGTTGTGGCCCATGCCGTAGAAGTCGCCGGTGTCGAGCAGGGTGACGCCGGCGTCGAGGGCGGCGTGGATGGTCGCGATGCTCTCGGCCTCGTCGGCGGGGCCGTAGAGGTCCGACATGCCCATGCAGCCGAGGCCGAGGGTCGAGACCGTCGGGCCGGCGGCGCCGAGCTTGCGCGGGGGGAGGTAGCGGGGGTTCTGGGTGGTGGACATGGGTCAACGATGACACAGCGACTGACAGAATTCAAAATCTGTCATCTGAAATCTGTCAGCTGTCATTTGTTGATCACCGGGCCCCGGGCCGGCTGCGGTGGCCGCGCGTGTGGAGGTGTGGAGGTGTGGAGGTACGGGGCCGTTCGGGTCCCGGTCGCTGCGCACCGCCGGAGGGGCTCACCCCTTGTGCTCGCCGCACTCCCCGCTCCGGTCGCAGTACGGCGGCTCCGCGCTCCGGCCGCAGCCGCACAGCATCGCCCGCGGCGCCTCCCGGACCTCCCCCGACGCGTCCGTCACCCGCAGCTCGCCTCGGACCAGCAGCCGTCCGTCGGCCGTCCGCCGCACCGTGGTCGGCCGGTCCGGGGCCTCCGCCCCGCCGTCCGCCAGTCGGTAGGCCAGCGCCCCCGTCGGACAGCGGCGCACCACCTCGGCGATCACCCCCGGCTCGGCGGCGTCCGGCATGATCCACGGCCTCCGTGCCGTGTCGAACACCGCCGGCAGCCCGTGCACGCACTCGGCGGCATGCCGGCACACTCGGGCGTCGAAGGACACCGTGATCCCGTCCCCCCGGTACGCCCGGGCTCCGCTGGCGCGCCCGCCCGCCGCCTTTTCGCCGCCGTTGCTGTCCGTGCCCTCGGTGCCGCCCGTGCCCTCGGTGCCTGCGCGGCTGACGGCGGCCATCAGTCGCTCACCCGGCTGCGGTTCTCGTACGCCAGGTCGATGTACTCGGGATGCCGGAGCATCCACCCCTTGATGAACGGGCACGTCGCCAGGACCGCCAGCCCCCGCGCCCGCGCGTCGTCCAGGGCCGCCCGGGCCAGCGCCCCGCCGACGCCCTGCCCCTCGTACGCGGGCTCGACCACCGTGTGCGGGTACACCACCAGCCCGTCGCTGCGCAGGTACTCGGCGAACCCGGCCAGGGTGCCGTCCGACCACGCCTCGAACCGGCCGGCACCCTCGGCGTCACGGATCGTGACTGTCATGG
This sequence comes from Streptomyces sp. NRRL S-495, assembly GCF_000966955.1. Lineage (NCBI taxonomy): Bacteria > Bacillati > Actinomycetota > Actinomycetes > Kitasatosporales > Streptomycetaceae > Streptomyces > Streptomyces sp. NRRL S-495. The sequence goes on along the minus strand of NZ_JZWY01000034.1, from coordinate 2,755 downwards.
CGGACTCCTCGCTGCTCGATGCGCTGCTCGATCCACTGCTCAACGCACTGCTCGACGCACTGCGCTCAACGCACTGCTCAACGCTCAACGCACTGCTCGATCCACTGCTCGGCCCGCCGACCGGGCCGTCGGCGCCGGGCCCGGGGGCGTCCGGTCCATCATCGAGCGGACGCCGCGACCCCGCCCGCCGGGTCGTCGGCGCTCGCGACGGCCGCACCCGGGGCACCCGCCGCCGCGCTCGCGGGCCCCGCGTCCGTCGCCGACCGGCTCCCGCCCGGTGCGCGCAGCAGGTGGGCCCGCGCCGGGGGGACGTTCCGCCACGCCACCCGGCTGCCCAGCCCGTACTCCTCCTCGAACCGGCGCAGTAACCGCACCACCGCCCGGTGCCGCGCACTCTGCCGGGGGCCGGACGTCAGCAGCCGTGCCGCCGACGTCCCCAGGTACTCGAAGTACGTCAGCTCACCTCCCGGCACCAGCAGCCACAGATAGAGATCGAGGATGCGCCGCACCTCCGCCGGTTCGAAGTTGGTGAACGGCAGCCCCGACACGATCACGTCGTACCGTTCGGCGGCCGCTCCCGACCGACCGTCCTCGCGGCCTCCGTCCCCGGCGGCGGGTGGGCCGCACCCCGGCAGGTCCTGCACCCGGCACGTCGACAGCCGCAGGCCGAGATCCGTCCCGCGCCGCGCCAACTCCTCGTCCGTCCGAAGCCGTTGGGCGAACCGGGGATTGGGCTCCACCACGTGCAACCGGTCTCCCGCCCGCAGCACCCGGACCAGCCGCCGCGTCACCACGCCCGTCCCGGCCCCCACCTCCAGCACCGAGAGCGGCCGGTCCGGACGGCTCGTCGCCGGGACCGTCAGCGCGTTCACCAGTTCCGCCCCGCTCGGCGCCACCGCGCCCGTCAGCCGGAACGTGCGCAGCGCCTCGGACAGGAAGAGCCACCCGTCACCGCCGTCCGGTCTCCGCCGCCCGGCGCGAGCGGTCGCGGCGCTCGCGATCTCCGTGGTGTCGGCGGGGGAGACGGGCCCCTGGCCAAGCTGATGTGTCGTCATGACAGTGACGCTAGAGAGAGTCCGACCTGCGTGGAATGGCCGAAAGATGCTCCGCACCCCCGACGAAAGTCGAGGGTGCCGATGGCCGATCGACAGGGGTGGCGCACTGCCGGTTCGTCGTAGCATCGGGCCCGGACGACGGACAGAAGGAGGTGGATCCGCATGAACAACCAGCAACGCCTGCTCGGCTGGTACGCCCCCGGTCGGCACCGCCCGACCGAGACGCTGCTCCTGCTGACCGTCCTCGTGCTCGTCGTCGAGGAGAGCCTCGCCCAGTGGCACGTCCACGATCTCCCCTGGCGCCCGGTGCGCATGGCCGGAGCCGTCCTTGCCCCGCTGTCCCTGCTGCTGGCCCGCCGCCACCCGGTCGCCGCCGCCGTACTTCCAGTCCTGTTCAGCGGACTGCTGAACCGCGCCTTCCCCGGCCTGTTCAGCCTCTACCACCTGGCCTCGACGGGTCGCTCCGGCCCGGCACTCGCCGCCGCGGTCGCGCTCGCCGGGCTCGGCGCGGTCCGGGCCGAGACCCTCGCCGACTGGGCCGGCACCACCGGTTCCCAACTCCTGGTCGAAGCGGCCGTCCTCTCCCTGGGGCTGTGGCTGCACAGCCGCCGCGTACTGATCCGGACCCTGAACGCCAAGGTCGAGGCACTCGGCCGGGAGCGCGAACTCCGGGCCGAGCAGGCCCGCTCCGCCGAACGTGCCCGGATCGCCCGCGAGATGCACGACGTCCTCGCCCACCGGCTCAGCCTCCTCGTCCTGCACGCCGGTGTGCTGCGCGACCAGGCCGGGGCCGGCACGGTGGCGGACGACCCGGAGCGCCTCGCCCACCGCCTCGAACTGCTCCGGGCCACGGCCGCCCGCTCGCTCGACGACCTGCGCGACGTTCTCGGCGCGCTCCGCGCCGATCCGCCCGGACCCGTGGGGACGACCCTGCCGGCCGGTCCGTCGGAGTCGGTCGTCCCGTCCGGTCAGGCCGGCCCGGCCGGTGACGCCGGGGCGCCCGACAGCATCCGCACCGCCGTCGGGCGGGGGAGTACGAGCACGAGCACGGGCGCGAGTACGGGACCGGGCGCCGCGCCGGGCCCCGTGCCCTCAGAGGCAGGCGGTGCGCCGCTCCCCGAACCCGTGACTCCCCGTCCACCCGCCGACTCCGACTCGTCGGCCGACTCCCGTCCGCCCGTCGCCGCGCCCGCCCTGCGCGACCTCGCCGAACTCGTCGCCGAGGCCACTGGCTCCGGCCAGCGCGTGGAACTGGCCCTCGCCGGTGACCCGGAGGACATCCCGACCACCCACCGGCTGGCCGTGCACCGGGTCGTCCAGGAGGCGTTGACCAACGCGCGCAAGTACGCGCACACCGCCCCGGTCACCGTCCGCGTCCGGTACGGCGCGCCCGCGACGACCGTCGAGGTACGCAACGGCGCGGGTGACCGGGCTCCGTCCGGTGCCTGTACCGGGGGCGGTTACGGCCTGGTCGGGCTCGGCGAGCGGGTCGGCGCGCTCGGCGGGCACTTCGACGCGGGCCCCGACGGCGGAGGCGGGTTCCGTCTCGCCGCCCGCCTTCCGGCACCGGACCGGCTCCCGGTCCGGCCGCCGCTCAGCCCGACTGCACGGGCGCCCGCCCGGACAGTGCGACGGGCCGTCGACCCGCACCCCGTCGCACCCACCGCACCTGCGATACCCGCCGTACCGACCGCCCCACC
>NZ_JZWY01000033.1:0-57367 GCF_000966955.1 Streptomyces sp. NRRL S-495 | reverse complement strand
GCCCGCTCGGCGCCCCGCCGACCCGTGGACCGACCCGAACCCACCCAGCGAGGCGACGTGATCCGCACCATGGTGGTCGACGACGACGCGCTGGTCCGGCTCGGACTCGTCGACCTGCTCGCCCAGGACCCGGAGCTGACCGTGGTCGCCGAGGCCGCCGACGGACTGGAGGCCGTCGAACTCGCCGCCCGCCACCGCATCGACGTCGCCCTGATGGACATCCGGATGCCCAGGCTCGACGGCATCGCCGCGACCCGGCGGCTCCGCGCGCTGCCGGACGGTCCGCGCGTCATCGCGCTCACCACCTTCGACCTCGACGAGTACGTCTACCGGGCACTGGCGGCCGGGGCCGACGGCTTCCTGCTCAAAGACACCCCGCCCGCCGAGATCGCTCGCGCCGTCCACGTGGTCGCCGGCGGGCAGGGCATGCTCCACCCGGCCGCCGCCCGCCGCCTCATCGACCGTTACCACCGCACCGGCGAGCCGCGCGCGGTCGCGGCCCGGGGCCGCCTGGAGGGGCTCACGCCGCGCGAGGGCGAGGTGCTGCGCGAACTCGCCGTCGGCCGCTCCAACGCCGAGATCGCGGTCGTCCTCGGGATGCGCGAGAGCACGGTCAAGGCCCATGTCAGCCGGATCCTCACCGGGCTGGGGGTCGGCAACCGCGTCCAGGCGGCACTGCTCGCCCGGGACGCCGGCATGGTGGGCGACGCCGGCTGAGCCGACCGCCCTCCCCTTGTGCGACGATCCGTCCGCACTCCTCCGCCATCGCCTGGGAACACGGTGATTTGCCCCGAACCGACCGCCCCCGGATCAGCGCCGCGCGGTACTCGACGCCGGTCCGCCGTCACCCATCTGGCTTGGAAAAGGCGCGCCTTGGCGTCCTGTGCTGCCGAACCCCGGCCCCGGGTCCATGGTGGAGGTGGGCGCGATCCGGCGACCGCGCCCGCGCGCCGAGCCGGGTTCGCATGTCGTGCGCCGACCGCCGTTTCAGCGGCCGGGCGACGGGGCGGAGCCCGACCCCGGCACGCTGGGAGCAGGGCCACCTCGCAGGAAACCGAACGGTTCTTCTAGGCTCACATCTCGGCTTCCCTGTGGTGGTGCGTCGTTCTGCGCCCGCCGCAAGGGAAGCCGCCGTCCACGGAGGCTCCGGGACGATCGGGGCCACCGGATCGAGCGAGGAGGACGCACATGCCACACACGCCGCCCAGCCGTTCCAGCGCACTTGGAACGGACGGACCCTCTTGGTGTCCCGCCGTCACAGCCGGGCCTGTCGGCCCGGTGACCTGGCCGGGGCGGACCGGCCGCCCCGGCCGATCCGCGCGGCCGCTGTATACCGGCGGCGGCCGCGGAGGCAAGCGTTGAGTCCTCAAGCCGTCCGCCCCGCCACTCCCGCGGCGAGCCCCATGGCCGCCGCGACCCCTGTCCCTGCCGCTGCTCCGGTGCCGGTCGCCGCCGGCACGATCACCGCCCCGGCCGCCCCAACCCCGACGGCCACCACCGGATCCGCCACTGCGAACGCCGCCGCCATCCCCACCGCGAACGCTGCCACCGCGAACGCTGCCACCGCGAACGCCGCCACCACCACGACGGTCACCACGATGACGGCCGGCGCCACCACTGCCGCCGTCACCACGACAGCAGCCACCACTGCCTTCGCCCCAGTCGAGCCGACCAGGACCGCCGGCGCCGCAACCGCCCCGGCCACCTCCGGTACGACCGCGAGAATCGGCACCGTCCGAACCGCCCTCGCCCCGGCCGCCCCCACACCCGCCGCCGCGCCACCCACCGCAGCGGCCCCCCACACTCCGGCCGTCCCCGACAGCGAGGGCCAACCCGGCCCCACCGCCGCTCTCCCCGGTCTGCCCCAGGCCCTCACCACCCGCGCCCGCACCCTCGCCGGAGCCGTCCGGCGACGCTGCGCCGACCTGGCCCGGATCGAGTCCCCCAGTGGTGACGCACCCCGACTCGACGCCCTCGCCGAGGAGTTGGCCGCCGGATTCCGGGCCACCGGCGCCACCGTCCACCGCGAACCGGGCCCGGCCGGAGACCACCTCGTTCTCCAATGGGAGGGCCGGGACGAAAGCCTGCCGCACCTCCTCGTGGTCGGTCACCACGACACCGTCTGGCCGGCCGGCATCCTCACCGACTGGCCGGTCACCGAACAGGACGGCACCCTGAGCGGGCCCGGCGTGGTCGACATGAAGGGCGGACTCGCCATCCTGGAAGGCGCCTTCGCCCTGCTCGCCGACCTCGGCCAACGCCCCCACCGCACGGTCCGCCTGGTCGTGGTCTCCGACGAGGAGGTCGGCAGCCCGGACGGCAGGCGCCTCGTCGAACGCCAACTGCGGGACGCCGCAGCCGTACTCGGCCTCGAACCGCCGCACCCGGACGGCCGGCTCAAGACCGCCCGCCGCGGCTCCACCCGGGTGCGGCTCACCGTCACCGGGCGCGAGGCGCACGCCGGCAACGACGCCGCCGACGGCGTCTCGGCCGTGGACGAACTGGTCGACCAGCTCGTCGCCGTCCGCGGCCTGGTCAGCCTCCCCGGCACCGAGCTGAACGCGGGCCGGATCAGCGGCGGCAGCCGGGCCAACGTCGTGGCGGGCCGGGCCGAGGCGGAACTCGGCCTGCGCTTCTCCACCACCGAGGCGCAGCGCCGGACCCTCGACAACCTCGCCCGCCTGACCGCGCTGCGGCCGGGCGCGCGGGTGCGGACCGAGGTGCTGTCCAGCCGCCCGGCCTGGCCCGAGCGTTCCGCGAACCCGCTGCTGCGCCACGTCCGTTCGCTCGCGGCGGTGCTCGGGCAGCAGTTGGACGGCGGTCCGGCGGGCGGGGCGGGCGACACCAACCTGCCGGGTTCGCGCGGACTCCCCACGCTCGACGGCTTCGGCGCCGTCGGCGGGGGCGCGCACGCCCGGCACGAGCACATCCGGATCGACCAGCTGGCACCGAGGATCGCCCTGCTGGCGGCGCTCCTCGCCGTTCCGCTCCCACGGTTGCGCGACCGCTCGGAGGGGTGACGGGGCGGGGTGTCCCAGCCGGTGACGGCTGACGAGTGACCGTCGACCGTCGGCGGCCGGCTGACGGCAGCCGACGGCTGGCAGATTGTGAAATCTGTCAGCCGTCGGCTGTTCAGCGCGTCTCGGCTTCCTCTCCGGTGTCCGCGAGCAGCGGGAAGAGCCGGGTGACCGCCGCGACGGGGTGGGTCCCGGTGCGCGGTTCGCGCTGCCGGTAGGGCGCGAGCAGGGCGCGGACGGCGGCGCCGAGGTCGGCGAGTTCGTCGCTGGTGAGGTGCAGGATGTCGCTGGAGGTCTGGTCCCGCTGCCATTCGGTGGGCGCGGCGGACCGGTTGGCGAGCCAGTGGCGGTAGCTGCCGTTCTCCAGTTCGGTCGCCAGCTCGGGGGTCAGATCGCCGCTGGTCCGGCCGGCGGTCGGCGTGCCCGACTCGGGAGGCATCAGCGACCCCTCCCAGCGGAGTCGCCACGGGCGGGAACGCCCGTCCCCGGTCGGCGCCTCCTCGATCAGCCCGTACCGGGCCAGCTGCCGGAGGTGGAAGGAACACGTTCCGGAACTCTGGCGGATCATCTGCGCGGCCTGGTTCGCGGTGATGCTGCCCCACTCGGCGATCAGGTCGAGCAGTGCGGCGCGGACCGCGTGCTGCGGCAGCGGTCGGGAGGGCGCCCCGCTCTGGAGGGCGGCCGGTTCGGTGGGAGTGTTGTGGGTGGTCACTTTGCAAAGACTCCACTTTGCAAAGTTCTTTGGCAAGTGCGGATCGCGTCGATCCGCGGCCGGGCCAGTGTTTGCCCACTGTATGGGGCTCTTGGCGGCGTGCGAGGGGGCTCCGATGGCCGCCTGCCCACACTTTGCAAAGTGCACACTTTGCAAAGTGTGGGAGAGTGACGAGCAGTGGAGCCGATGCCGGATCGCCGGTGCCGGCTCCCGCGCGCCACGGTGCCGCATCCGGCACCGTGGCGCGGAGAGCGCAGCAACCCAGTAACCCAGCAGCCCAGCGACGCAGGGCTTCGGGCGGCGCACAGCAACGCAGGAATGCGGCATGCGGGACTGCGGGAACGCAGCAGCGCGGAAGCCGCAGGCATCACGGAGGGGGAGAAGATCATGGCGCGACGCGAGTCGGTGGAGCGGGTGGAGCCGGTCCGGGGCCAGGTGAGCTTGCAGGGCGAGGTGCAGGCGGCCTACCCGGAGGTGCCGCCGGAGGCGTTGCGGGGTGAGGTGCGGCGGGTCACCGTCGTCGGGGAGGACGTGCTGCACCGCCGGTGCCGGGACGTGGCGGAGGAGGAGTTCGGCACGCCCGCGCTGGCGCGGCTGATCGACGACATGTTCGCCACCATGCGGGTCGCCGAGGGGGCCGGACTGGCCGCGAACCAGATCGGCGTCGACCTCCAGCTCTTCGTCTGGGACTGCTTCGACGAGGACGGCGTCCGGCACGTGGGCCACATCCTCAACCCGGTGCTCGACGAACTGCCCGCCGGCGCGCGTCGGCTGGTCGAGGCGGAGGAGGGCTGTCTGTCCGTCCCCGGTCCGTACGTGGCTCTGGCCCGCCCGGACCGGGCGGTGGTCCGGGGCCGGGACCTGGACGGCCGGCCGCTGGTCGTCGAGGGGTGCGGCTACTTTGCGCGCTGCCTGCAGCACGAGGCCGACCATTTGGGCGGCGGCCTCTACATCGACCGCCTCGCCGCCCGGGAGCGGCGCGCGGCGCTGCGCCGCATGGAGGAGCGCAAGGCGGAGGTGTTCGCCGGGCGGGCCGTTCGCGCCGAGGAACTGGCTGCCCTGCGCCGGACGTCGGCCTGACGCAGCCCCCTCGCGCCGTCGGCTGGTGACCGGCGGTGACGCGTTCCACTTCGGCCGGGTCCGAGCCCCAGGGGCCCGGGCCCGGCCTTTGCCCGTCCCCGGCCCGCCCTGCCGCCGCCCCGTCCCCGAGCCGCCGCCCCGACATCGGCGGTGCTCCCTTGTCAGTCGCCCGTCCCACCGCGCACAATGGTACCGACCGAACGGTCAGTCGGTTGGCGGCCCGCCGACGGGTGGGGACACAGGCAGCGAAAGGGGACCGTGGTGACAGCAGAGGTGGCCGAGCGGCCCGGGGCATCGCCCGAGGAGGCGTTCGAGGCCGTCATCGCCGCGGAGCAGCGCATCGAGCCCCGCGACTGGATGCCCGACGCCTACCGGGCGACCCTCGTCCGCCAGATCGCGCAGCATGCCCACTCCGAGATCATCGGCATCCGAGATCATCGGCATGCAGCCCGAGGGCAACTGGCTCACCCGCGCCCCCTCCCTGCGGCGCAAGGCGATCCTGCTCGCGAAGGCCCAGGACGAGGCCGGTCACGGCCTGTACCTCTACGCCGCCGCCGAGACCCTCGGCGTGGACCGTGCCGAACTCACCGAGAAGCTGATCTCCGGCCGCCAGAAGTACTCCTCGATCTTCAACTACCCGACCCTCACCTTCGCCGACGTCGGTGTGATCGGCTGGCTGGTCGACGGCGCCGCGATCTGCAACCAGGTCCCGCTCTGCCGCTGCAGCTACGGCCCGTACGCGCGCGCCATGGTCCGGATCTGCAAGGAGGAGTCCTTCCACCAGCGCCAGGGCTACGAGCTGCTGATGACGCTGATGCGCGGCACCGAGGCCCAGCGCCGGATGGTCCAGGACGCGGTGGACCGCTGGTGGTGGCCGTCGCTGATGATGTTCGGCCCCTCGGACGCCGCCTCGCCGAACACCGCCCGCTCGATGGCCTGGCGGATCAAGCGGCACACCAACGACGAGCTGCGGCAGCGCTTCGTCGACATGACCGTGCCGCAGGCCGAGCACCTCGGTGTCACCCTCCCCGACCCCGGGATGAGCTGGAACGAGGAGCGCGGCAGCTGGGACTTCGGCGAGCCGGACTGGTCGGAGCTGAACCGGGTCATCCAGGGCCAGGGCCCGTGCAACGCCCAGCGCGTCGAACGGCGGCGGGCCGCCCACGAGGACGGCGCGTGGGTGCGCGAGGCGGCCACCGCGTACGCGGAGAAGCGCCGCGCCGAGGCCGGCGCGAGCACCGGGACGAACGCCGGCAGGCAGGCGGACGCCGGTACGCAGCCGGACGCCAGTACGCAGGCGGACCCCGGTACGCAGACGGAGGCCCCTACGCAGCCGGACGCCGGTACGCAGACGGAACAGGAGAACGGAAAGTGACCGAGTCCAAGGCCGGCTGGCCGCTCTACGAGGTGTTCGTGCGCCCCCGGCGGGGCCTGAACCATGTGCACGTCGGCTCCCTGCACGCGGCCGACGACCGGATGGCGCTGCTCGCCGCCCGCGACCTCTACACCCGCCGCAACGAGGGCGTCAGCCTCTGGGTGGTCCGCTCCGACGCGATCACCGCGTCCACCCCGGACGAGCGCGACCCGTTCTTCGCGCCCAGTGGCGACAAGGTCTACCGCCACCCGACCTTCTACGACATCCCCGAGGATGTCCCGCACATCTGACCGGGAGCAGCCGAACCATGACCGACGACCACGTGTACCTGAGCCTCAGCGAGGCGTCCCCCGAGCCCGAGGGCGAGGGCCGCTGGGCGTACGGGACGGGCTTCGCCGACCCGCTGCTCGGGGTGGACACCGCCGTCCCGCCCGGGCTGGACGGGACCGACCTCGCGGCCTACTGCCTCATGCTGGGCGACGACGCGCTCGTCCTCGCCCAGCGCCTCATCGAGTGGTGCACCCGCGCGCCCGAGCTGGAGGAGGAGGTCGCGCTCGCCAACCTCGGCCTCGACCTCCTCGGCCAGGCCCGCCAGCTGCTCACCCGGGCCGGGCAGGCGGACGGTTCCGGGCGGACCGAGGACGACCTGGCGTACTGGCGCGAGGAGCAGGAGTTCCGCAACGTCCGCCTGGTCGAGGCGCCGAACGGGGACTTCGCCTACTCGATCGCCCGCCTGCTGCTGTTCTCCACCGTCCGCGGCGCGCTGTACGAGGCGCTGGCCGGGCACGCCGACCCGGTGCTTGCGGCGGTCGCGGCGCGCGGGGTGAAGGAGCTGGCGTACCACCGCGAGTACGCCACCGCATGGACGCTGCGGCTCGGCGACGGCACGCCGTACTCGGCCGCGCGGATGCAGGCCGGTCTGGACGCGGTCTGGCCGCTGCTGGAGGAGCTCTTCACCGCGCACCCGGTCGAGCTGCGGGTCGGGGTGGACCCGGCGACGCTGCGCGAACCGGTGCTGCGCTCACTGGCGGCGGTGCTGGCGGAGGCCGGGCTGGCCGTGCCGGACGTGCCGGGGCTGGCGACCGTCGGCGGCCGGGCGGGCCGGGACGGGGTGCACAGCGAGGCCCTGGGCCTGCTGCTCGCCGAGCTGCAGGTGCTGGCCCGCGCGCATCCGGGTGCGACGTGGTGACGGCCGTGGCCGGGCAGCGCGCGTCGAGCGGGGCGGCCTGGGCGGTGGCGGCCGCCGTGCCGGACCCGGAACTGCCGATGCTGACCCTGGCCGACCTGGGTGTGCTGGCCGAGGTCGAGGTGGCCGGGGGCCCGGAGGACCCGGTGGTGACCGCCTGGCTCACCCCGACGTACTCGGGCTGTCCCGCCGTCGCCGAGATGGCCGCCGATGTGGACCGGCGGCTGCGCGCGGCCGGGTTCGCGGACGTCCGGGTCCGGCTGCGGCTCGACCCGCCGTGGTCGACCGACCTGATCACCGCCGAAGGCCGGCGCAAGCTCGCCGAGGCCGGCATCGCCCCGCCGCGGCCCGGGGGCGGCGCGGCGGCCAGCGGCGGCGCCACCCTGCTGAGCCTCGGCCCGACCCGGGTCGCGGCCGCCGGGCCCGTCGCCTGCCCGCTCTGCGGCGGCACCGACACCGAGGAGCTGTCCCGCTTCGGCTCCACCGCGTGCAAGGCGCTGTGGCGCTGCCGCGAGTGCCGCGAGCCTTTCGAACGCGTCAAGGAGATCTGAATGGCCGCCGTCCCACCAGCCGTCCCGTCGGCAGTCCCGGCAGTCCCGGCCGACTCACCGGCCGTCCCGTCGGCCGTCCCGTCGGCCGTCCCGCCGTCGGCGGAGCCGACCACGCCGCCGTCCGCCGAGCCGTCGCCCGTCCGCCCGGCCCGCCGGCCGGCGTTCCACGCCCTGCGGATCGCGGCAGTGGAACGGCTCTGCGACGACGCCGTCGCCGTGACCTTCGCGGTGCCGGACGGGCTCGCGGAGGCGTTCGCGTTCCGGCCGGGGCAGACGCTGACGCTGCGCCGGGTGGTGGACGGGGTCGACGAGCGCCGCTCGTACTCGATCTGCGCCCCCGTCGGCGGCCCGCTGCGCATCGCCGTGCGCGAGGTGCCGGGCGGCCTGTTCTCCCGCTGGCTGGTGCGGGACGCCGGGCCGGGGGAGGAGGTGGAGGTGCTGACGCCGTCCGGCCTGTTCACCCCCGACCTCGGCGAGCCCGCCGACCATGTGCTGCTGGCCGCCGGTTCCGGCATCACGCCGATGCTGTCCATCGCCGCCTCCGTGCTGGCCGCCGACCGCGCCTCCACCGTGACCCTGCTCTACGGCAACCGCCGCAGCGACACCGTGATGTTCGCGGACGAGCTGGCCGATCTGAAGGACCGCTACCTGGGCCGCTTCCAGCTGGTCCACGTGCTCTCCCGGGAGACCCGGGACGCCGAACTGCTCAGCGGCCGGCTCGACCCGGAGCGGGTCGAGGCCCTGCTGCGGGCGTTGGTGGACGTGCCGGCGGTCGGTCACTGGTGGCTCTGCGGGCCGTTCGGGATGGTCACCGGGGCGAAGGAGCTGCTCGGCGGGCTGGGCGTGCCGACGGAGCGGGTGCACCAGGAGCTGTTCCACGCCGAGGACGAGCCGATCGGCGAACGCGCCGACGACACGCCGGGCACGGCGGACGGCGCCGAGGGCGTCGAACGCAGCGAGGTCACCGTCGTCCTGGACGGCCGGGGCAGCACGCTCAGCCTGCCGCGCGACCGGTCGGTGCTGGACGGCGCGCAGCGTTCCCGGCCGGACCTGCCGTTCGCCTGCAAGGGCGGGGTGTGCGGGACCTGCCGCGCCCTGGTCACCGAGGGAGAGGTGTCGATGCGGCGCAACTTCGCCCTGGAGGAGAAGGAGTTGGCGGCCGGCTACGTCCTCACCTGCCAGGCCCGTCCGGTGACGGACCGGGTGACGGTCGACTTCGACCGCTGACGGGCGGCCGGTCGCTCCCCTCCCCGGTCAGGCGCTACCCGGCCGCCACCGCGACGGCCGCCGGTTCGACGGCCACCGATTCGACGGTGGCCACCGCGGCGCCGGCCGGGGCGCCGAGCAGCCCGACGATCTCGTTGACCGCCGCCCGGCCCGCGCGGTTGGCGCCGACGGTGCTGGCGGACGGCCCGTAGCCGACCAGGTGGACCCGGGGGTCGGCGGTGGCCCGGGTGCCGGTCAGCGCGATGCCGCCGCCGGGGGAGCGCAGGCCGAGCGGGGCGAGGTGGCCGACCTCGGGGCGGAAGCCGGTCGCCCAGACGATCGCGTCGACGGCGAGCTCCTCGTCCCCCCAGGCGACCCCGTGCTCGGTGAGGCGGTCGAACATCGGCCGGCGCCGCAGCGCGCCCAGCTCCTCGGCGCGGCGGTAGGCCACCGACGGTCCGAGCCCGGTCACGCTCACCACGCTGCGCACCGGCAGCCCCTGGCGGACCCGCTCCTCGACCTTGGCGACCACGGCGCGCCCGTACTCGGGGGTGAACGGCCCGGCGTGGTACACCGGCGGGGTGCGGGTGACCCAGACGGTCTCGCCGACCGCCGCGACCTCCGACAGCACCTGGATCGCCGAGGCGCCCCCGCCCACCACCAGGACCCGCTTGCCGGCGAACTCCTCCGGCCCCCGGTACGCGGCGTAGTGCAGCTGCCGTCCGGCGAACCGGCCCGGGTAGTGGGGCAGGAAGGGCCGGGTCCAGGTGCCGGTGGCGTTGATCAGGGCCCGGGCCGACCAGGTGCCGGAGTCGGTCTCGACCAGCAGCCGGGCGTCGGGCCGCGCCGATTCCGAGCGCACCGCCAGGACCTGGACCGGGCGCACCACCGGGAGCGCGTGCTGTGCCTCGTACGCCGCGAAGTACCCCGGGACGACTTCGCGCGCCGGTGCGTTCGGGTCGACCTCGGGCAGCTCGACGTCGGGCAGGTCGTGGAAACCGTGCACGGTGGCCATCCGCAGCGAGGGCGACCGGTGGGCCCAGGCGCCGCCGGGGGCGTCATCGGCGTCGAGGACGACGAACCCTCCGCCGGTGTCGCCGGCCTCGCTCGCCCCGCCGCCTCCGACGGCTTCGCGGTAGGGGGCGAAGCCGCGGCGGCGCAGGTGGTAGGCGGCGGACAGGCCCGCCTGGCCCGCGCCGATCACCACGACGTCGACCCGGCGGACCGGGCCGGAGTTGGTTGCACCGTAAACAGTCACGCCGGTGAAACATCCGGTGCCCGGCGGGTGTTCCCGGCCGCCGCAGGGCCGGGAACACGGCCGTGTGCGGTCCCGTACGGGCAGACCTCCGTGCCGACGTCCGCCGCCTCCGTGACGTCGAACCGGACCATCGGCACCGCGGGCCCGTCCGGTTCCAGGGTCGGGCCTGACCCGGATCGGACCGCTCCGGCTCAGGCCGTGGCCGGGGAGATCACGACCGCGGTCCCGTACGCGCAGACCTCCGTGCCGACGTCCGCCGCCTCCGTGACGTCGAACCGGAACATCAGCACCGCGTTCCCGCCGCGCGCCTTGGTCTGCTCGACCAGCCGCTCCATCGCCTCGTTCCGGCTCTCCACCAGGGTCTTGGTCAGGCCGCGCAGTTCGCCGCCGACCAGCGACTTCAACGAGGCGCCGATCTGGCTGCCGATGTGCCGGCTGCGCACGGTCAGGCCGAAGACCTCGCCGATCACATGGTCCACCCGGTAGCCGGGGATGTCGTTGGTGGTCACTACCAGTACCTGGGCGTCCGGGCGCTGCCCGCCGCCGTACTCGTCGATGTTTGCCATGGCGCCCATCCTGCGGGCGGTTCGACGCCGTCGAACAGAGGCGCGCGGGGGTGCGGCCGGGAGAAGGCGGAGCAGTGACGGCGAGAACGCGTAGGGTAGCCGGAACAGACCGGTGATCGGACGGCCGAAAGGCCGTACCGTAGCCCCATGGGCGAGCGAAGCGATCATCCACAGGGGCCGGGCGCGGCGGAGGACTCGGGCGCGCAGGAGATCGAGGCGACGGTGGTCCTGGGACTGCGGATCACGAACTGGCCGGCGCTGCGCGCCGCGGCCATCGCGGCCGTGGAGGAACTGGACTTCGAGGGCATCGATCCGGCCGGGCAGCGCCGTGAACTGCTGCGCGAGGTGGCCGAGGACGCCAACGCGGCACTCGGCGCACTGCTGCACCCGGACCGGCTGGTGGCGGCGATCCCCGGGGTCGAGGCGGTCGGCGGCACGCTGGAGATCAGCGTCACCGAGGACTTCGCGCCGGACTTCGCCGAGCTGTTCCCGCTGGACGGCGACGAGGAGGAAGGCGGCAGCGCGGCGGGCGACTGGACGCTCACCCCGCGCACCGCGTGCCTGCTCCACGCCCAGCTGCTCGGGCTGGCCGACGCCGCCTACGACGACCTCGACGAGCACGAGGACGAGCCGGTCACCGACGGCGAGGAGGCGGACTGGACGGTGTTCGGGAGGCTGCCGCAACGCACTTGGCGGCTGCACCGGAGCTGGCGCCGGGCGATGGCCCGCACCTTCGACGACCTCGCCGACGACCTCGCGCTCGGCGAATGGCCGCTGCCGCGCTGCCTGGCGGAGGAGATCGCGCTGCGGATGGCCCTGGTCGACGCCCGGACACTGCTCGGCGCGCAGCCCGAGTCGGTCGCCGACATGATGGGCGACCTGCCCGCGGACCTGTACGACTACGACTGGGACGGCTGCCACGACGAGCTGTTCGGCGTCTACGGGCCGGACGACGGCGACCCGGAGCTGACCGCGGAGCAGCGGGCCGAACTGCTGCTCACCGCCACGCATCCGGAGGGCTGGTTCCTGAACTACGACGACGCGGAGGAGCGGGACGCGCAGCGCGGCTACCGCCGCTGACCGGGAGCCGGACGTCGGACGTGGGGTGCTGGACGGCGGGTGCCGGGCGCCCCGCGGTGATCGCCGCGGGGCGGGGGCTGGCATGCTGGTCGGGTGACCTCACCGTTCGACGCCCCCGTTCCAGACCCGATGCCCGAGGACCGCGACGCCCGGCAGCAGTACGTGCTGCCGCTGGTGGTCCGGATGGAGCGCGCGACGCCGCCCGGGCGGACCGACGCGCTGGAGACCTCGGCGCGGGCGGTGCTGACCCTGCTGAACGACCCGCGGGTGGTCGAGGCGGAGGGTGAGTGGGCGGAGCGGGTGCTGGCCTGGGAGGACGCGCGGATCCGCAAGGTGGTCCGGCGGGCCCGGGGCGGCGAGTGGCGCCGGGCCGGGGAACTGCCCGGGATCACGGTGACGGGGCTGGAGGCGGAGGTGCGGGTGTTCCCGCCGGTTCTGCTGGACGGCTGGCCCAAGGAACTGGCCAAGCTCCAGGTGTCGGGCACCGACCTGGAGGAGGCCGGTCCGGTCGGCGCCGCGGCGCCGGGTGTGCCGGTGCTGTGGCTGAACCCGGAGCTGGAGATGAGCGCCGGCAAGACGATGGCGCAGACCGGCCATGCCGCGCAGCTCGCCTGGTGGCGGCTGGACGACGCCCGGCGCAAGGAGTGGGCGGAGAGCGGTTTCGCGCTCGCCGTCCGCACGGCGACGCCGGAGGCGTGGGCGGAACTCGTGGCGAGCGGGCTCCCGCTGGTGCAGGACGCGGGCTTCACCGAGATCGCCCCGGGGAGCTGCACCGTGGTGGCGGACCACCCGGCGCTGCGCGGCTGAGAAGGGCACCTGCCGCCCCCGAGGGGTGCGATGGAAGGCGAGGACGGCGCCCGGGTCGAGCGGCTCGACCCGGGCCGTGGGCTCCACCTCGGTGGCGCGGTGTCAGAACCCCTGGCGGCGCAGGCTGCGTATTCCGCCGTAGGTGGCGGCCGCGGCCCACAGGGCCATGATCAGCAGCCCGGTCCAGTGCCCGTACGCCACCTGCGGGTCGTCGGTGTAGCGCAGCGCGTACTGGCCGGCCCGGTCGGGCAGGAACTGCACGGCGTGACGCACGACCGGGACCCCGGACAGCAGCGGGGAGAGCAGGAAGACGACCGGCAGCAGCAGGCCCATCGCCGCGGTGAGATTGCGCAGGACGGCGGTCAGCCCGAGGCAGAACACCACCAGCAGGACCGGGTAGAGCACACCCGCCGTGGCACTGCGCACCAGGGAGGG
Organism: Streptomyces sp. NRRL S-495; assembly: GCF_000966955.1. Classification (NCBI taxonomy): domain Bacteria; kingdom Bacillati; phylum Actinomycetota; class Actinomycetes; order Kitasatosporales; family Streptomycetaceae; genus Streptomyces; species Streptomyces sp. NRRL S-495. Next base: position 44,094 of record NZ_JZWY01000033.1, on the reverse strand, counting down.
GCCGTCCCAGGCCTCCGGTACGAAGGCGGCGTAGCCGGCGAACGCCCCGGCCGTTCCGAGCAGTCCGACGGCGAGGGCGACGGCCGCGGCGAGGGCGAGCTTGGCTCCGTAGAGGCGCCCGCGGTGCGGGACTGCGGTCAGTGAGAGGCCGATCATGCGGGTGTTGAACTCCTGGCCGAACAGCAGGACGGCGAAGCAGACCAGCGCCGCCTGGCCGAAGTTGAGGCCGTAGTGGATGCCGACGCCCGGGTCGGAGGTGATGCTCTCGTCCTTGTCGCCGAGGGTGGCGGCGACGGCGGTGGTGAACCCGACCGTGAGCAGCAGGCCGATCAGCGGGGTGATCCAGAGCGAGCGCAGGGTGGTGAACTTGATCCGTTCGGCGCGCAGGGCGGCAGGGATCAGCGAGCCGGTCACGGTCGTCGTCCTGGTGGTCGTCGCGGTGGTCATGCGGCCACCGCCCGGTACTCGACGCTGTCGGCGGTCATCCGCATGAATGCTTCCTCCAAGGAGTCCTGTTGGACGGCGATCTCGTACAGCACCACGCCGTCGGCGGCGGCCAGGGCGGCGATGGACTCGGCCGCCGTGCCGGTGACCTCCCAGGCACCGTCCGCCGCAGGTTGCGCGTCCAGGCCCGAACGCAGCATCAGCGCGGCCAGCCGGACCGGGTCGACGGCCCGCACCCGGACCCTGGTCCGGCCGTGGCGGTCGATGAAGTCCGAGGTCGCCGCATCCGCCAGCAGCCGGCCCCGGCCGATCACCACCAGGTGGTCGGCGGTCAGGGCCATCTCCGTCATCAGGTGCGAGGAGACCAGCACCGCCCGGCCCTCGGCGGCCAGTCCGCGCAGCAGCGTGCGGATCCAGCGGATGCCCTCCGGGTCGAGGCCGTTGACCGGCTCGTCGAGCATCAGCACCGGTGGATCGCCGAGCAGTGCCCCGGCCACCCCGAGGCGCTGGCGCATGCCGAGCGAGAAGCCGCGGATCCGCCGCTCGGCCGCCCCGGTCAGGCCGACCCGGTCGAGTACCTCGTCGACCCGGCGGTCCGGCAGGCCGTTGCTCGCGGCCAGCCAGCGCAGGTGGCCGCGAGCCGTGCGGCCGCCGTGCAGGGCCTGCGCGTCGAGCAGTGCCCCCACCCGCCGCAGAGGCCGGTCGAGTTCGGCGTACGGGCGGCCGTCGACCAGGGCCCGGCCCGCGGTCGGGCGGTCGAGGCCGAGGATCAGCCGCATGGTGGTGCTCTTCCCGGCGCCGTTGGGCCCGAGGAAGCCGGTCACCACCCCCGGGGCGACCTCGAAGTCGAGCCCGTCCACCACCCGTGCCCCGCCGTACTCCTTGGTGAGGCCCTCCACCTTGATCACGACCGTCCTCCGTTCCTCCGTGCTTCGGTGACTCCATGGGACCGCGGCCAGGGGGTCCGGCGGATCCCGCCCGGGAGGGGATCCGCCTCCCTCCCGAGAGGGAGTTTCCGCGGGGCCCTGACCTGGCAGGATGGCGCGATGCCCCGAATACTCGCGCCCCTGCTGAGCGCCACCACCTACGCGCGCTGGCTGCACCTGGTGATCGGCCTGGTCTTCGTCGGCGTCGTGCTGATGGTCTATCCGGGCGTCGAGGGGTGGAGTTCGGGCGAGCTGCTGGCGCGGGCGGTGCCCCTGGACGCCGCGCTGCTGGGGCTGGCCGCTCTGGTGCCCGCGATGCGGCGGGCGGAGGGCGTGCAGGCGCGGCTGCTGCTGGTGCCCGACCGGGAGCAGGACATCGCCGTCGAGCCCGCCCGCGGCTGGGCCGACCGGCGGCGGACGGCGGCCTGGCTGGTCGGCCGGGTGGTCCTCGGCGGGCTCGTCGGCGGGGCCTCGGTCCTCGTGCCCGCCGCCGCCTTCGACCTGGTGGCGCGGCCGGAGCAGGCGGTGTTCGGGCTGCGGTCGGCCGGGGCGGGCGGGCCGGGCTGGGCGCCGCTGCTGGCGCCGGTGCTGCTGTTCGCGCTCGGCTGGCTGGTCGTCTGGGCCGGGCGGCTCCAGCTCGCCATGGCGGTAAGGCTGTTGGGGCCGTCCCCGGCGGAGCGCCTGGCCGCCGCCGAGCTCCGCGCCGAACGCCTGCTGGAACGCAATCTGCTGGCGCGCGAGTTGCACGACTCGATCGGCCACGCGTTGACGGTGACGGTCCTCCAGGCCGGGGCGGCGCGCGAGGTCGGCGACCCGGCGTTCGCCGCCAAGGCGCTGGAGGTCATCGAGGAGACCGGCCGGCGGGCGATGGACGACCTGGAGCGCACGCTCGCCCTGCTGCGCGACCCGGGCGGACCAGGTGAACCGGGCGGCCCCGCTCCAGCCCCCGGGGCCGGCCTCGGGACCGGCCCCGGCAGCGGCGAGGACGCCCGGGAACGGCCCGGGATCGACCGGCTCCCCGCCCTGTTCGAGACCGCCAGGGCGGCCGGCAGCCCCGTCGAGGCCCGGGTCGACGTCCCCTCCGGCGCCCTCCCCGGGGTGCTCTCCCGCGAGGGCTACCGGATCGTCCAGGAGGGCGTCACCAACGCCCTCAAGTACGCGCCGGGGGAGCCGATCAGCGTCCGGATCGCCGTCCGGGACGGGAGCCTGGAACTGCGCTGCGCCAACGCCCTCCGTCCGCAGTCCGCCCGCTCCCACGGCGGCTCACCGCGCCGGGGCGGCAAGGGACTTCGGGGCATCCGCGAACGGGCCGTACTGCTGGGCGGCGAGGCCACGGCCGGCGCCGAGTCCGGCGAGTGGGTGCTGACCGTTCGGGTACCCCTACGCTTGGGCGGGTGACGATCGACATTCTGCTGGCCGACGACGAGGAACTCGTCCGGGCCGGCCTGCGGGTGGTGCTGGAGGCGCAGGGAGACCTGCGGGTGGTGGGGGAGGCGACGGACGGCGCGGAGGCGATCGCACTCGCCCGCCGACTGCGCCCGCAGGTGGTGCTGATGGACGTTCGGATGCCCGGTCTGGACGGCCTCGCCGCCACCCGCGAACTGGTCCGCGACGCCGCCGCGCCCGGCGGGTACGCGCCGAAGATCCTGGTCGTCACCACGTTCGAGATCGACGACTACGTCTACCAGGCGCTGCGGGCGGGCGCGGACGGCTTCCTGCTCAAGCGCACCCGGCCGAGCGAGATCGCCCAGGCCGTACGGCTGGTGGCGGCCGGCGAGTCGCTGCTCTTCCCCGCCCAGATCCGTCGGCTCGCAGCCGCCCAGGGCAACGCGGCGGCGCGCGGAACGATGTCCCGCGCCGCCCTGACCGAACGCGAGGCGGAGGTGCTGCGCCTGGTGGCGCGCGGACTGACCAACGGCGAGATCGCCGAACAGCTCTTTCTCGGGGTGCAGACCGTGAAGACCCACGTCAGCAGCATGCTGGCGAAGCTCGGCGCGCGGGACCGGACCCAGGCGGTCATCCTCGCCTACGAGTCGGGCTTCGTGACGCCCACCGAGTGACCACCGCAGACCTGGGTGGCCGGGCGGCCGGGCGGGAGCGGGGCCCAGGGGGGCCGGCGGCGTTCAGGCCGGATAGGCGTGCGTCTGGGCGGCCTTGACCGCGGCCCAGACCGTCGAGCCCCGCGCCAGGCCCAGTTCGGCGGCCGCCGCCGGGGTGAGGTCGGCGGCCATCGGGACGGCGCCCGCCAGGTCGGCCCGCACCTGGTCGCCGTGGAGGTCGAGCCCGTTGACCGTCAGTTCCCAGACATTGCGCGCGCTCCCCTCCGGCCGCGAGCGGTGGAGGACGACGGCGGACGGCGGGAAGGCGACGAAGACCGGCCCGGACAGGTCCTCGTCGGTGGTCAGCACGGCGCCGTCCGACAGCGTCACCCGGTGCCCGGCCGAGGTGCCCCGGTAGAGGTTCAGCCCGACCAGCCGGGCGATGTAGTCGGTGCGCGGCCGCCGCGCGATCTCCGCCGGCAGGCCGGACTGCACCTCGCGCCCGCCCTCGATCACCACCAGCCGGTCGGCCAGCACCATCGCATCCAGCGGATCGTGCGTCACCAGCACCGCGACCGCCTCGAACTCGGCCAGGTGGCGCCGCAGCTGCGCCCGCACATCGAGCCGGGTGCGGGCGTCCAGGGCGGCCAGCGGCTCGTCCAGCAGCAGCAGCCGCGGCCGGACCGCGAGCGCCCGGGCGAGCGCCACCCGTTGGGCCTGCCCGCCGGAGAGCCGGGCCGGGCGGGCGGCGGCGTGATCGGCCAGGCCCATCCGCTCCAGCCAGCCGGCGGCCTCGGCGCGTGCCTCGCGCTTGGAACGGCCTCGGCAGCGCGGGCCGAAGGCGACGTTGTCGAGGGCGCTCAGATGGGGGAAGAGCAGGTAGTCCTGGAAGACCACGCCGACCGGGCGTTCCTCGGCGGGGGTGTGCAGCCGCTGGGCCGGGTCCTCCAGGACGTCGCCGTCCAGCCGCAGGTGGCCGGCGCCGAGCGGCAGCAGACCGGCCAGCGCGCGCAGGGCGGTGGACTTCCCGGCGCCGTTCGGGCCGAGCAGCGCGACCACCTCGCCGGGGGCGGCGGTGAGGGCGAGGTCCAGGGTGAAGGCGGCGCGGTCGACCCGCAGCCGGGCGTCCAGACCGGCGGCGCCGGGGTGGGAGGTCATCGGCGCGGCACTCCGGGGACGGGAACGGGCACGGGTACGGGGACGGGGACGACAGGGAGGGAGGCGAGGACGGGGACAGGGGTGGCAGTCGGCCTCACGGCGCGGACATCCAGCGCTCGCGCAGGCCGGCCAGGACCGCGATCGACACCACCAGCAGCACCAGGGACAGCGCGATCGCCGCCTCCGGGTCCGACTCCATCGCGAGGTAGACGGCCAGCGGCATGGTCTGCGTGCGGCCCGGGAAGTTGCCCGCGAAGGTGATCGTCGCGCCGAACTCGCCCAGCGCCCGCGCCCAGGCCAGCACGGCGCCGGCCCCGATGCCCGGGGCGATCAACGGCAGGGTGACCCGCCGGAACGCCGTCAGCCGGGAGGCGCCCAGCGTCGCGGCGGCCTCCTCGTAGCGCGGGTCGGCGGCGCGCAGCGCGCCCTCGACGCTGATCACCAGGAACGGCATCGCGACGAACGCCTCCGCGATCACCACGCCGGTGGTGGTGAACGGCAGGGTGATGCCGAAGGCGGAGTCCAGCCAGGAGCCGACGATGCCGCGCCGGCCGAGCACCAGCAGCAGCGCGACGCCGCCGACCACCGGCGGCAGCACCAGCGGCAGGGTGACCAGGGCCCGGACCAGCCGCCGGCCCGGCAGCTCGGTCCGGGCCAGCAGCCAGGCCAGCGGCACGCCCAGGACCAGGGACACCGCGGTGGCGGCCGTCGCGCAGACGAGCGAGAGGCGCAGCGCCTCCCACACCTGCGGGCTGGTGAGCTGCTCCGGGAGCGCGCTCCAGGGCGCCCGGACCAGCAGACCGACCAGGGGGAGGACGAGGAACGCCAGGCCGAGCAGCGCGGGGAGCAGCAGGGCGACCGGCACCCGGCCCGCCCGCCGTCGGCCGCGGCGGCGCGGCCCGCCGGTCCCCGGGGCGGAGTCCGGGCCCGCTCCCCAGGAGTCTCCGGACCCGGTGCCGCTCGCCGCGCCGTCCGCCGTGCCGCCCGCGCGGCCGGTGCGACGGATCACGGCGCCTGGAAGCCCGCCGCGGTCAGCACCTGCTGCGCCTCGGACGACTGGATGTAGGCGACGAAGGCGGCGGCGCCGTCCTTGTTCGGCGCCTTGGCCAGGGCGGCGATCGGGTAGTCGTTCACGGCCTTGGCGGCCTCGGGGAATTCCACGCCGTCGATCTTCGCAGCATCGGCCCGCACATCGGTGCGGTACACGAGCGAGGCGTCGACCTCGCCCAGCTCGACCTTGGTCAGCGCGCCCTTGACGTCCTGCTCCAGGGTGACCGGGGTGAGGTTGACGTTGGCGGCCTTGAGTGCGGTCAGCGCGGCGGCGCCGCAGGGCACCTCCTTCGCGCAGAGCGCGACCTTCACGCCCGGCGCGGCCAGGTCGGCGAGGCCGGCGACGTGCTTGGGGTTGCCCTTGGGGACGGCGATGGCGAGGGTGTTGCGCACGAAGGTCTTCGGCTCGCCGGTGGCGCCGCCCGCGTCGGTGACGGTCTTCATGGTGGCCGGGCTGGCGGCGGCGAACACGTCGGCCGGGGCGCCGGAGTTGATGCTCGTGGCGAGGGCGGAGCTGCCGCCGAAGTTGAAGGTGACCTTGGCGCCGGGGTTGGCGGCCTCGAACTTCTTGCCGAGGTCGGTGAAGGTCTCCTTGAGCGAGGCGGCGGCGAACACGGTGATCGCTCCGGAGGCCTTCGGGACGCCGGCCGCGCTCGTGCCGGCACCGGTCGCCGCGCCCGTGCCGGGGGCGGCGGGGGAACTGCTGCTGCTCTTGGCGTCGGTGTCGCTGCCGCTGCTGCAGGCGGTGGCGCCGAGGGCCAGGACGAGCGCCGCTGCCGCGGTGGCGGTGAGTCTGGTGGCGGTGAGTCTGCGGATGGTCATTCCTTGGCTTCCCCTCCTGGGCGCGCCGGGAGGGGCGCGGGGTTATTGCCGCAGGTGCGGCCATTACGCCGATCATAGTGCCGCATATGCGGGCTGAATTTCGTCTGTCTCATTGCACAGGCCAGGGGTACCGAAGCGGGTGGCGGGCCTGTCGGAAGACGCAAGCGGCCCCGGGGTGCCCGGTGACGGAGGGGCGCGGGGCGGCCGGTGAGCGCGGGGTGGCGCGCGTCGGCAGCACTCTGTGCGCCCCTTCTGTGCCGATTACCCGGCAGTTGCTTTGGGGACGGATCGGGGGGCACGACCGACCGGTCGCGCGGTCGGGGGCGGGGGTGCCCGACCGGACGCGGGACCGGTGAGGCGCACGACCGAGGAGGGGACATGTCGCTGACCGCCGCGACCACCGGCACCACCAGTACTACCGGCACCGCCACCACCATCACCCGGATACCCGGGCCGCCCGGACTCCCGCTGGTGGGCTCGCTGCTCGACCTGACCAGGCGCCCGCTGCGGACGTACCTCGACGCCCGCCGCGACTACGGCGACGTCGTCCGCTTCGCCGCCGGGCCGCCAGGGCTGCGCGCCGAGTTCTACGCGGTGTTCTCGCCGGAGGGCGCGCACCAGGTGCTCGGCAGCGAGGCCGCCAACTTCCGCAAGGACAACAGCTTCTACGACGAGCTGCGGACCAGCCTCGGCAACGGCCTGCTGACCAGCCAGGACGGCGACTACCACCGCCAGCGCCGGCTGATCCAGCCACTGTTCACCCGGCGCCGGGTGGACGGCTACGCGGAGGCGGTCGGGCAGGAGTGCGCGGTGCTCGCCGACCGCTGGCGGGTGGTCCCCGGCGGCGTGGTCGACGTCGCGGAGGAGATGTCGCGGTTCGCGCTGCGCACGGTGTCCCGGATCCTGTTCGGGGCGGACGTGGCGGCGGCGGTGCGGGTGGTGCACCACAGCTTCCCGGTGCTCGGCGAGTTCGTCCTCGAACGCGGCTTCGCGCCGGTGAAGGTGCCCCGCGGCTGGCCGACCCCCGCCAACCGGCGGGCCGCCGGCGCGCAGCGCGACCTCTACGCGGTGTGCGACCGGATCATCGCCGAGCGAGCGGTCCGGCGGGCGGCGGGTGTGGCCGACACCGCTGGTCCGGAGGACCTGCTGGAGCTGCTGACCAGGGCCAGGGGCGAGGACGGGGAGCGGCTCGACCCGGCCGAACTGCGCGACCAGGTCCTGATCTTCCTGCTCGCCGGGCACGAGACCACGGCGACCTCGCTCGCCTTTGCGCTCTTCCTGCTGGCCAAGCACCCGGAGCAGCGGCGCCGGGCCCGCGAGGAGGCGGACGCCGTACTGGCCGGACGGGCGCCGGTGGCGGCGGACCTGGACGCGCTGCCCTACCTCACCCAGGTGCTGAAGGAGGCGATGCGGCTCTACCCGGCCGCCTCGCAGATGGGGCGCCGCTCGGTGGCCGAGTCGGTGATCGACGGGTACGTGGTGCCCGCCGGTGCCCAGGTCATCCTCGCGCCGTGGGTCACCCACCGGCACCCGGACCACTGGGAGCAGCCGGACCGCTTCGACCCGGACCGCTTCCTGCCCGAGCGGGAGAAGGAGCGCCACCGGTACGCCTGGTACCCGTTCGGGGGTGGGCCGAGGGCCTGCATAGGGCAGCACTTCTCCATGCTGGAGTCGGTGCTGGCGCTGGGCGCGCTGCTGCGGGACTTCGAGTTCGAGGCCGTGGACCGCGGCGTCCGGCTGGGCCAGGGCATCACGCTCCAGGTGCGGAGCCCGATGCGGGTCCGGCTGACGCCGCGCGGCTGACGGCAAGCGGCTGGCGCCACGTGGCTAACGGCAAGCGGCCGACGGCGCGGGGGAGTTGGATGCGGAGAGTGCCCGGCCCCGGGCACTCCGCCGTTATGGCGGCCGGAACGGTCGGGCACACGACCGGGACATTCCAACACAGCACCCCGGTGCCGCGGGCGGATTCGCGGATCCTCGCCGCCGCCGGGCGGCCGCGCCGATAGCGTCCCATCCACCCCGGGTCGGAAGCGCACGCACGGACGGCACAAGAAGCACCGTCGCTCCACCACCCCGGCCTCCGCGCGGAGTCCGCCCGGCCCGGGGCACTACCCGGCCCGGGCCGTTCCGGAGCGCGGCCGTCTCGGGGATCGACCGCCCTGGGGAGCGACGTTCCCCCGGGGGCGGTCGTCCCGGCCGATGGGAATCCGAACGCCCGTGCGCCCGGCCGCCGTTGGCGCATCGCCTGCGGGGGGGCGGAGGTTGCCCGGAGCACTTGCAAAGTCCTGGTGCGACTTTGCAAAGTGCTCCGGGACTTTGCAAAGTCGGCTCGGTGCCGCCCCGGAGCCCCCTCTCGCCCCTCTTGCCCCCGCATGCGAATAGCTGCGGAACGGTGGGACGACGAACTATGATGTGATGTGCGTCACAAGACCGTGCGGCCGACGGGCCGATATCCACCGACCGGGCCTTCGGGGTGCCGATTTCCGAGGGGGCGGGATGGGAGTCACGGCCGGTTGCCGAGGCGGGGCGGATCCGGGCCCGCGCCCGTCGGCCGAATCGGCGGAATTCGACCGGGTGTTCACGGCAATGCTGCCCAGACTCCAGCGCGCCGCCGTGCGCATGCTCGGGGATCCGTTCGGCGCGGGCGACGTCGTTCACGAGGTGTATCTGCGGATCGCCCGGAATCCCGCCCGCTTCCTCGGCCATCCCCGGCCCTATGCCTACGCGTTCACCGCAATGGCGAACGTCGTGCGCGACGAGTGGCGCCGCGACCGCCGCCGACTGCTCCCGTACGAGGCGATCGAGGACATCGGGCCGGTTGGCGGGTGGGGCGATGGGTACGACGATCCGTCGGTCGGCGGGGTGGCCGAGCTGCAGGCGCACTGGGAGGTGCTGCGACTGCTGCGCCGTCTGACGGTGAAGCAGGCCCGGGCGGTGCTGTTGGTCGACCTCGACGGTTACAGCCTGGAGGAGGCGGCCGAGCTCCTCGGAGTGCACCGCTCCACCCTGGCGGTCACCCGGCGCCGGGCCCTGGACCGGCTGCGGAACGTCCTCGAACAAGAACGCGAGTCGCCCGCCGGGGCCGGGGCCGGGCCCGGCCCCCCGCCCGGGCATGTGCCAGGGGCGCGCGCGGGGTCCGACGCACCGGTCTGACGGCAAGTCAGCTCAGCTCCGGCCTCGCCCCGTACGCTGCAAATCGTGATCACGTACGAGGAGCATCGGCTCCGCTCCCTGGTGGACGAGGGCCGTTGGATCGAACTGCTGGGCGCCTATCGGCAGGCCCGTGCCGCCGCCGTCGCGCTCGACCTGGCGGACGGCGACCTGGCGGACGGCGGCCGGGCAAACGGAGGCCGGGCGGGCGGCGGTGGGGCGGCCGGTGCCTGGGCGGTCGCGGCCGCCCAGGGCCGGGCCGGCATCGCCACCGCCGCGCTCGGCCACCTGATCGCGTACGCCGCGCCGCCCGAGGTCGCCGCACGACTGTTCGACGCGGACGGCGGTCCCGGCACGGCGGCGGGGGTGGCCGACCACGACGCCGGGCCGCTCTGGGAGGTGCTGGCGACCCGGCACACCTGGCGGCGGCTCGCCCCGCTGCTCGGTCCGGCCCCGGTGCGGCGGCTGGTCGCGCAGACCCGGGTGCTGCTCGGCGAGGACCTCTCCCGGGGCGCCGAACCGGACCCCGAGGGGGTGCCGCTGCTGCTGGAGCCCTGGGAGTCGGTGGGACGGGCCGAGGGCATGCCGGTCCGGGAGTACCTGCGCCACGGCGGTTCGCGCAGCGCCCTGCTGACGCTGCCCGCCAGTCGGGAGGGGCTGGCCCGGGTGGAACTGCCCGAACCCGGCGCCCGGCTGCCCGGGCAGCCGGCCACCCGGGCGCTGGCGGAGCTGGCCGGCTGGGCGCGGACGGTCTGCGTGCGCGGACCGGCGGCGGGGGCCGCCGCCCAGCTCGCGCCGGGGCCGCTGGTCACCGGCGGCTACCTGCCGTTCGCCCTCGCCTGGCCGGCGCTGGTGCAGGCGGGCATCGCGGACCGCGCGCACGGAGCGGCCCACGGGCGGCTGGCGCTGTGGCGGGTGCTGACGGCGATGACCGGCGCGAAGCGGCCGGAGTCGGCGGACCGGGCGGAGGTCCGCGCCCTGGTCGCGAGGATGCGCTGCTTCACCTGGGACGATCCGGCCGACCGGCTGCGGCACCTGCACCTCGCGCTGGAGGACCCGGCGACCGGGCTGAGCTGGGCGGTCAGCGGCTCGGAGGAGGTCTGAGCGGGCCGTTCGCCCTCTGGGGGGGCGGGTCTCGTGCCCGGCCCGAGGATGCTCGGCCCCGGGACATGCGGGACCCCTGGTCCGGCGCCTTTTCCGGGGGGTTGGGCGGGGCGCCGGACCAGGGGAGTGTGAGGGGGCGGGCCGCAGCTCAGGCGGCCGTCGTCGTGGCTGCCGCCGTCGCGGCCGCAGTGGCGGTGGTGGCCGGGGCCGGGACCGGCGCGGCCGCCGGGGCGCCGTGCGGATCCGTGTCCAGCAGCGTCCGCTCGTCGAAAGGCACCGCGCCCGCCAGCACCTGCCGGGCCCGCTCGCGGTCGAGCTCCCCGGTCCACTGCCCGATCAGCACGGTGGCGACGGCGTTCCCGGCGAAGTTGGTCAGCGCCCGGGCCTCGGACATGAACCGGTCGATGCCGACGATCAGCCCGACGCCGTCCACCAGGGCCGGCTTGTGCGACTGGAGCCCGCCCGCGAGGGTGGCCAGTCCGGCGCCCGTGACGCCGGCCGCGCCCTTGCTGGCGATCACCATGAAGACCAGCAGCGACAGCTGCTCGCCCACCGACATCGGCTTGTCCATCGCCTCCGAGATGAAGATCGAGGCCATGGTCAGGTAGATCGCGGTGCCGTCCAGGTTGAAGCTGTAGCCGGTCGGGACGGTGATGCCGACCACCGGGCGGCTGACGCCCAGATGCTCCATCTTGGCGATCAGCCGGGGGAGGGCGCTCTCCGAGGAGGAGGTGGAGAGGATCAGCAGGAACTCGCGGCCCAGGTAGCGCAGCAGGGTGAAGATGTTGACGCCGGCGACCAGGCGCAGCAGGGTGCCGAGCACCACGACCACGAACAGGGCGCAGGTCAGGTAGAAGCCGATCATGATGACGGCGAGGCTCTTCAGCGCGGCCGTACCGGTGGCGCCGACCACCGCGGCCATCGCCCCGAAGGCGCCGATCGGTGCCACCCACATGATCATCGCCATGACCCGGAAGACCAGCCGCTGCACGTGCTCGATGCCGCGCAGCACGGGTGCGCCGGCCGGGCCCATCGCCTGCAGGGCGAAGCCGGCCAGCAGGGCGATCAGCAGGGTCTGCAGCACCTTGCCCTCGGTGAGGGCGGAGAGCATGGTGGTCGGGATCATCCCGAGTAGGAAGTCGGCGGTGGACTGCGCGCCGCCGGCGGCGGCCTGGGCGTGGCCGGACTTGGCGAGCGCGGAGGTCAGGTGGAGGCCGCCGCCGGGCTCCAGCAGGTTGCCGACCAGCAGGCCGATGCCGAGGGCGACGGTCGACATGGCGAGGAAGTAGCCGAGTGCCAGGCCGCCGACCTTGCCGACCTTGGCGGCCTTGGTGACCGAGCCGATGCCGAGCACGATGGTGCAGAAGATGACCGGGCTGATCATCATCTTGATGAGGTTGACGAACCCCGTGCCGATGGGCTTCAGCTCCACCGCGAAGTCCGGTGCGGCCAGGCCCACCACGACGCCCGCGACGACCGCCGCGATCACGGCGAGGTAGAGGACGTGGGTGCGGTCCTTCGGTCTGGCGCCCGCGCCCGCCGCTGCTCCGGTGATCGACATCTGTGGCTCCTTCGCCCTGCTGTGCCCGGTAGCGCGTGCGCCTGTGGGGATGCGCTCATGGGGGTGCGCCGACGTGCGGTCCGGGGGCCCCGGGTGGTGGGCCGCTCCGACTATGCGGTCCGGGCGTGACGCGGGTCACGTTTGCGTTCATAGAGTTCACATCACCCCGTCCTCGCAGCGGGGTCCGCGCCGCCGGGGCCGTGGTGCACACTGACAGGCATGTCCGTGCGTACCCCTCTCCCGCCGCGCCGGCTGGTGCGCAGCCTGGCCGGACAGCTCTTCGTCGTCCAGGTGGTCATCGTCGCGGCCGTGGTCGCGGGCGGGGCGGTGCTCGCGTACCTGTTCACCGCCGGGCGGGCCGACGACGCGGCCCGCCGCCAGGTCACCGCCGTCGCCCGCGCCGTCGCCGACTCGCCGACCGTCCGCGACGCCGCCGGCGCGCCCGATCCGACGGCCGTGCTCCAGCCCTACGCCGAGCGGGTGCGGGTCGACACCGGGGTCTCCTTCGTCACCGTGATGGACACCGCCGGCGTCCGCTGGACCCACCCGCTGCCCGAGCAGATCGGGCGGCCCTTCCTCGGGCACATCGACTGGGCGCTCGCCGGGGAGACCCGCAGCGAGACCTACACCGGCACGCTCGGCCCGTCGGTGCGGGTGGTCACCCCGGTGCTGGACGAGCGGCACCGGGTGGTGGCCCTGGTCAGCGCCGGTATCACGGTGCAGTCCATCTCGGCCCAGCTGCGCGGCCCGCTGCTCGCGCTGGTGGGGGTCGCGGGGGCCGCGCTGGCCGTCGGCGGGATCGGCACCTACCTCGCCAACTCCCGGCTGCGGCGGCACACCCACGGCATGGGGCCGGCCGAACTCAGCCATCTCTACGAGTACCACCAGGCCACCCTGCACGCCGTCCGGGAGGGGCTGGTCCTGCTCGACCGCGAGCACCGGGTGGTGCTCTGCAACGACGCGGCGCGCGAACTCCTCGGCCTGGAGGGGGCGGTGGAGGGCCGCCCGGTCGACGGGCTGGGACTGCCGGACGCGCTGCTGGCGGCCGTCTCCGGGGACGCGCCGGTCCGGGACGAGGTCCATCTGACCGCCGAGCGGGTGGTGGTGCTCAACACCTCCACCATCGGCACCGGGCTCGGCCGCGTCCTCACCCTCCGCGACCACACCGAACTCCAGGCGCTGAGCGGCGAGCTGGACTCCGTGCGCGGCTTCACCGAGGCGCTCGGCGCGCAGGCGCACGAGGCCGCCAACCGGCTGCACGCCGTTGTCTCGCTGATCGAACTCGGCCGTCATCGCGAGGCGGTGGAGTTCGCCACCGCCGAACTCGCCCTCGCCCAGCGGCTCACCGACCGGGTGGTGGCCGCCGTCGGTGAACCGGTGCTGGCCGCCCTGCTGCTGGGCAAGGCCGCCCAGGCCGCCGAGCGGGGCGTGGAGTTGACGCTCACGCCGGACAGTTCGATCGACGACGGCGTGCTGCCGGCGCGACTGACCGCCCGCGACCTCATCACCGTCCTCGGCAACCTGATCGACAACGCCGTGGACGCCGCGATCACCGGCGCGGCCGCGAACCCCGGGCCCCCGGAGGTCACCGTCACCGCCCGGATCGACGGGGAGCACCTGCTGCTGCGGGTCGCCGACACCGGGGCCGGGATCGACCCGGGCGCGGTGGACGACGTGTTCCGGCGCGGGTGGAGCACCAAGCAGGACGGCCGGAGCGGCCAAGGAAGCGGCGACGGCAACGGCGACGGCAACCGCGATGGCAGCGGCCACGGAAGCGGGGCGGGAGACCGGAGCGGCCACGGGCGCGGACTCGGGCTCGCCCTGGTCGCCCAGGCCGCCCGGCGCAACGGCGGCACCGTCGAGGTGGGCCGGGAGCGCGGCGCGGTGCTCACCGTCCGGCTGCCGCTCTCCCGCCCGGCGCGCGACGGCGCGGGGGAGCGCGAGCGCGTGGCGGTGGCCCCGTGAACCGCGACACCGGCCGGGCCGAGAGCGCCGGAAGCGCCGAACGGGCCGAGATCTCCGTCCTGGTGGTCGAGGACGACCCGGTGGCCGCCGCCGCCCACACCCTCTACGTGGAGCGCGAGCCGGGATTCCGGGCCGTCGGCACCGTGCACGGCTGCGCGGAGGCGCTGCGCTTCCTGGAGCGGGCCCGGGCCGCCGGGCGACCCGTCGACCTGCTGCTGCTCGACCTCTACCTGCCCGACGGGCACGGCCTCCAGCTCTGCGGCACCCTGCGCGCGGCCGGGCACGCCACCGACGTCATCGCGGTCACCTCCGCCCGCGACCTCGCGATGGTCCGCCGGGCCGTGTCCGCCGGCGTGGTCCAGTACCTGCTGAAGCCGTTCGCGGCCGCCGCGCTGCACGACCGCCTGGAGCGCTACGCCCGCTACCGGGACACCCTCGCGCGGACCGGGTCGGCCACCGGGCAGGACGAGGTCGACCAGGCGCTCGCGCTGCTGCGGATGCCCGAACGCACCGCCCTGCCGAAGGGGTTGAGCGCTCCGACGCTGGACACCGTGGCCGGGGTGCTGCGCGCGGACCGCGCCGGCCTGTCGGCCGCCGCCGCCGGTGCGGCGGCCGGTGTCTCGCGGATCACCGCCCGCCGCTACCTGGAGCACCTCGTGGACACCGGCCTCGCCGTCCGGGAGCCCCGGTACGGCACGGTCGGTCGGCCGGAGCTCTGCTACCGCTGGACGGGCGGCTCCGGCGGCTCCGGCGGCACCGGGGTACGGGGGTAGGGGCAGGCGACCCGGCCGTCCGCCGGGCCCGCCGGTGTCCTCCGGGCGGCGCCCGACTCAGTCCTGCCCCTCGCTCTCGACCGCGGCCTCGTACGCGAGCAGGGTGTCGACGAACAGCTTGCGCTGGTCCGGCGTGAGGGGCGCCAGGGCCTTGCGCCACGCGGCCGCGCCCGGGGCGAGCCAGGACGTGATCGCGGGCTGCTGATCTGCGGCGATGCCGATGATCCGCCGGCGCCGGTCCGCCTCGTCCTCGCGCCGCTCCAGGATTCCCTTCCGGCTCAGGTCGCCGACGAGCAGGCTCACCGTCGTCGGTGCGACCTCCAGGCGGGCCGCCAGCTCGTTCACGGTCATCGGCCCGTCGAGGAGCAGGTAGGCGAGCAGCGAGAGGTGGCGCGGCGCCAGCGCGAGGGACTGCAGCGCCTCGGGCACGGGGATCTTCTTGACCCGGCCCACCATCCGGGGCATGAGCAGGAGCAGCGCCCTGACGGTGTCGTCGACCCCGCCGTCGCCGTCGCCGTCACTGCTCCGGGCAGGGCCGTGCGCCGTGGGCCTTGACATGGCACACCCCTTTCTATTTATCTTTGAGGCCAAAGGTATTTTGCTGGCAAAGCCAGCTGCTGCCATCCTATGGACCGCTGTGAACGGAGTCGCCACCGTGCCGCACTACACCGTGCACATCCGCGAGGAAGCCCTCGACGGGACCGTGGAACCGAAGCTGATCAGTGCGCTGGCCGACGCGGTCGGCGCCGTCTACGGGCAGGAGTTCCGCCGCCTCGTCGGGGTCGACCTGATCGGCGTCCCGCAGCACCGGCGCGGCGTCGGCGGCGAACCCGTCGACCACGACGCGCCCCTCGTCACGCTCAGCATGCGCGAGGCGGCCTACCACGTGCCCGAGGTGCCGGACGCTCCCGCCCGCCTGGTGGCCGCGACCACCGACGCCCTGGCCGGGGTGCTCGGCGAGGCCGTCCGCGAGCAGGTCGTCGTGACGATCGTCGGCGTCCCCGACGGCCGCACCGGAGTCGGCGGCGCGGTGGCCTGACCGGCCCGCGCGGGCCGGGCCCGTGCGGGTCGGACCCACGGGGGCCGGACCGATGTGGGCCGGACCCGCGACGGTCGGC
The DNA here is from genome assembly GCF_000966955.1 of Streptomyces sp. NRRL S-495. NCBI lineage: Bacteria > Bacillati > Actinomycetota > Actinomycetes > Kitasatosporales > Streptomycetaceae > Streptomyces > Streptomyces sp. NRRL S-495. The sequence goes on along the minus strand of NZ_JZWY01000033.1, from coordinate 27,984 downwards.
CGCCCGCGGTCGTGGCGCGGGTCAGCGGGTGACGAACTGGGTGAGCAGGGCCTGGACCTCGTAGATGTCGACGCCCTTGGTGAAGTTCTTGGATATCGGCAGCGCGGCGCCCGAGACCCAGATCTTCAGCTCGGCGTCCAGGTCGAAGGTGCCGGCGGTCTCCACGGCGAAGTGGGTGATCGAACGGTAGGGGATCGAGTGGTACTCGGTCTTCTTGCCGGTGATGCCCTGCTTGTCGATGAGGATCAGCCGGCGGTCGGTGAACAGGAAGGTGTCGCGGACCAGCTGGTAGGCGGCGTGGACCTGCTCGCCCTCGCCGAACAGCCGGGCGAACTCCTTCTGGGCCTCGCCGTTGTCCACCCGGTGGGCGTTGCCGAACAGTGCCATACCGACTCCTCTCGCGGGCGCCCGGTGCGGCGCCTGGGGCCCCGAGTCTGACACGCCGACGATCATGGTGTCCGGGCGGCCCCGGGCGCCTCCGGGTCGAACCCCGGTGGTCCCCTGGCGGCCCCCGGTCGACCGAGGGGTCTCGGTCGTGACCTCCCGACCGTGACTTCCCGACGGCCCGCTCGTTGACGGAACGGACGGGTTGTCACTCGCAAGGGTGGTTCCGGTGCCCCCCGGACGGATCGGGACAGGTCAGACAAGTAAGGTTAGGCTCACCTAATTTTTTGGGAGTCCGCCTTGACGCTCGCCGCTGAGCCCGCCACCGGTCCGACCGTCCCCCGCGCAGCCACCGTCCCGGTGGCGGGCCCGGCGCCCGCGCCCGCCGCCGGGACGGCATCCCCGGCGAGCGCCGTCCTGCGCCGCCAGCGCCTGCGCGAGTCCGCCGCCCGCACCTACGCGCGCTCGTTCCCGATCGTCCCCGTGCGCGCCAGCGGCATGACCGTCGAAGGCGCCGACGGCCGCCGCTACCTCGACTGCCTCTCCGGTGCCGGCACCCTCGCCCTCGGCCACAACCACCCCGTGGTCCTGGCGGCGATCCGCCGCACCCTCGACAGCGGCGCCCCCCTCCACCTGCTCGACCTCGCGACCGCCGAGAAGGACGACTTCACCACCGCCCTGTTCGAGAGCCTGCCGCCCGCCTTCGCCGACGGGGCGCGGGTGCACTTCTGCGGGCCCGCCGGGACCGACGCCGTCGAGGCCGCGCTCAAGCTGATGCAGACCGCGACCGGCCGTTCCGGCGCCCTCGCCTTCACCGGCGCCTACCACGGGATGACCGCCGGCTCCCTCGCGCTCACCGGCAACGTCGCCGTCAAGGAACCGCTGCCCCTACCCCTACGGCTACCGCTGCCCGTTCGGGGTCGGCGGGGCGGCGGGCGCCGAACTGTCGGCCACCTACGTCGAACGGCTGCTCGACGACCCGGCCGGCGGCGTCGTCCCGCCCGCCGCGATGGTCCTGGAGGCCGTCCAGGGCGAGGGCGGCGTCGTCCCCGCACCGGACGACTGGTTGCGCGCCATGCGCCGGATCACCGCCGAGCGCCGCATCCCGCTGATCGTCGACGAGGTGCAGACCGGCGTGGGCCGCACCGGCGCGATGTGGGCGGTCGAGTACAGCGGGATCGTGCCCGACGCGATGGTGCTCTCCAAGGCGATCGGCGGCAGCCTCCCGCTCGCCGTCGTCGTCTACCGGGAGGAGTACGACGGCTGGCGGCCCGGCGCCCACACCGGCACCTTCCGCGGCAACACGCTGGCGATGGCGGCCGGAGCCGCCACGCTCCGCTACGTCGCCGCCAACGGGCTGGCCGAACGGGCGGCGGTGGTCGGCGACCGGATGGTCGAACGATTGCGCGCGCTGGCCGGGGAACTCCCCGCGATCGGCGACGTGCGCGGACGCGGGCTGATGATCGGCGTCGAACTCGTCGACCCGACCGCGGAGCCGGACGCCTGCGGGGCCCGGCCGGCCGCGCCCGAGCTCGCGGTCCGGGTCCGCGAGGCCTGCCTGGCACGCGGTCTGATCGTCGAACTCGGCGGGCGGCACGACGCCGTCCTGCGGCTGCTGCCCCCGCTCACCATGACGGACGAGCAGGCGGCCGCGGTGCTGGACCGGCTCGCGGACGCCATCGCGGCGGCCTCGGCGTGAGCGGCGGCCCGGACGGAGGGGGCGGGTTCGGGGCCGGGGCGGGCGCCGGGGCCGGGGACGGCCGCGGGGCGTCCTGGCCGGACCCGGCCGAGGGCGCCGACGCACCCCTCGACGCCCTCTCCGGCGGCGTCGGCGGACCCGCCGCGCTCGGCCCGCTGCTCGCCACCGTCCTCGACGCGCTGGAGACCGGCGCCACCCGGCGCGGCGGCCCGCTGCCGCCCGGCCGCCCCGGCGACCTCGCCGCCCTGGTCGACCGGGCGCTCGCCGCCGCCGAGGGCCCCGACGCCCTCGCCCGCCTCACCGAACTGCTCGCCCACGGCGCCGCCGACCCCGCCGACCCGTTCTGCGCCGCCCATCTGCACTGCCCGCCGCTCGCCGTGGCCACCGCCGCCGACCTCGCCGTCAGCGCCCTCAACCCCTCCCAGGACTCCTGGGACCAGGCCCCCGCGGCGACGGCGCTGGAGACCGCGCTGCTCGCCGAACTCGCCGCCCTGGTCGGCTACGACCCCGCCCGGGCCGCCGGCGTGGTCACCTCCGGCGGCACCGAGTCCAACCTCATGGGCCTGATGCTCGCCCGCGACCAGAAGCTCGACGGCATCGTCGAACTCGACGGGCTCCTCGGTCTGCCCGCCGGCGTCCGGCCCCGGATCTTCGCCTCCCGGGCCGCGCACTTCTCGGTCCAGCGGGCCGCCGCCCTGCTCGGCCTCGGCGAACGCGCCGTCGTCCCGGTCGACGTCGACCGCGAGCTGAGGATGGACCCGGTGGCGCTCGAACGCGCCCTGGCCGAGGCGAGTTGGGCCGGACACACCCCCGTCGCGGTGGTCGCCACCGCCGGCACCACCGACACCGGCGCCGTCGACCCGCTGCCCGCCGTCGCCGACCTCGCCGCCCGCTACGACGCCTGGCTGCACGTCGACGCCGCGTACGGCGGCGGCGCCCTGCTCTCCGACCGGCTCGCCCCCCTGCTCGCCGGCATCGAACGCGCCGACTCCGTCTCGCTGGACTGGCACAAGCTCGGCTGGCAACCGGCCGCCGCCGGCGTCTTCCTGGTGCGCCACGCCGAGACCTATGTCTCGCTCGCCCGCCGGGCCGTCTACCTCAACCCGGCCGACGACGAACAGGCGGGCTACCCGAGCCTGTTGGGCCTCTCGCTGCGCACCACCCGGCGGCCCGACGCCTTCAAGCTCGCCGTCACCCTGCGCACCCTCGGCCGCGCCGGGCTCGGCCGGCTCGTCGACGCCTGCCACGATCTCGCGCGCTCCGCCGCCGACGCCGTCCGGGCCGAACCGGAGCTGGAACTGCACACCGAACCCGTGCTGACCGCCCTGCTGTTCCGCTACCGCCCGGTCGGCCCGGAATCCCCGCAGACGGCCGCCGATCCGGCCGCCGATCCGGCCGCGCTCGACCGGGTCAACGCCGAGCTGCGGCGCGAACTGCTGCGCGGCGGACGGGCCGTGGTCGGCCGGACCGAACTGCCCGGCGAGGGCCCCGGCCGGGTCCGGCTCAAACTGACGCTGCTCAACCCGCACACCACAACGGCCGAGGTGGCCGCCCTGATCGGCGAGATCGTCCGCGCCGGCCGCGAGAGCTGGCGCTGGGTCGGCCGGTAGGGCGGGTGGTGGGCCAGGCCGGTCCACCCCCACCCTGACCTCCGGATCACCGGACCCGCTCCGGGTTCTCCACGGCGCGAACCACGACAGGAACCACGACAGGAACCACGCCGCGCTCCTCGGCGCGGCCTACGGCGCGAACAGGATCTCGCGGCACCGCTCCCAGGTGGCCGGGTCGGCGGCGACGAGCAGGCCGTCCTCGCCGCCCGGGGCCTCGGGGCGGTAGGGGGTGCCGTCGAGGCGGGCGGCGCGGCCGCCGGACTCGGCCACCAGGAGGGAGCCGGGGGCGTGGTCCCAGGGGAGGGTGCGCCAGTAGAGGATGAAGTCGGTGGCGCCCTCGGCGATGTCGGGGTACTCGATGCCGGCGGCGTGGCGGCCGGCGGTGAGTCCGCCGAAGGCGTCGGCGTTGGCCTCGATCAGACGGCGGCGGGACGGCTCCAGGAACCGGCTCTTCACCGAGCCGCGCCAGGCGGCCGGATCGGTGCCGGCGGGCGTGCGGGTCAGCCGACGGCCGTCGCGCCAGGCGCCGGAGCCGAGTTCGGCGGTGTAGGTGGTGGCGGTGGCCGGCTGCCGGATCCAGGCGGCGACGGTCCGGCCGTCGCGCACCAGGGAGACCATCACCGCGTAGTCGGGGCGGCCGGCGACGAAGTTGGCGGTGCCGTCGACCGGGTCGACGAGCCAGACGGCGGGTTCGGCGTGCAGGGCCCGGGCGAGCGCGGGGTCGGCGGCCACCGCCTCCTCGCCGACCACCGGGACGGGCAGCAGCTCGCGCAGCCGCCGCGCGATGATCAGCTCGGCCTCGTGGTCGGCGACGGTGACCACCTCGCCGGGGGCCTTCTCCATCACCTCGCCGGAGGCCAGCGCCCGGAACCGGGGCTCCACGGCCTCGGCCGAGGCCTCGGCGATGATCTCCGCCACCTTCTCCATCAGCACGTGCCCGCTCCCTTCGCTCTTACCACCTTCGCACGTCAGTGCGGTTCCGGTGGGCGGCGGGCAGGGCTGACGGCCGACGGATTCCGGAATCTGTTGTCCGGGCTCTGGAATCCGTCGGCCGTGCGCGGTGGTCCCTCGGCGGTGGTCCCTCAGCGGTCCTCCGTCGGGCCGTCCAGGTAGTGGAAGCCCGGGCGGGGGTGCATCAGGAACTCGTGGTGCGAGATGTTCCAGGCGTACGCCCCGGCCAGGTCGAAGAGCACCCGGTCGCCCGTGCGGAGGCGGGCGGCGGCAGGCGCGGCCTGGGCGAGCACGTCCTTCGGGGTGCAGAGCTGGCCGGTCAGGGTGGCCCGGCCGGTGGTCACGGCGGGCCGCTCCCACGGATGGGGCCAGTCCTCGACCGGCAGGGTGCCGAACGGCTGGCTGTGGCCCCGGGTGGCCGGGGTCCGCAGGTGGTGGGTGCCGCCGCGGACGACCGCGAAGTCCTCGCCGTGGCTGCGCTTCACGTCCAGCACCTCGGTCGCGTACCAGCCGCAGTACGCGGTGAGCGCCCGGCCGGGCTCGATCCGCAGGACCAGGCCGGGGTGGCGGTCCAGCAGCTTCCCGAGGCCCTCGCCGAACGCGGTCCAGTCGAACCGGGCGCCCGGGTCGGCGTAGTCGACGGCCATGCCGCCGCCCACGTTGACCTCGTCCAGTGCGAAGGCGTGCCGCTCGGCCAAACGGGTGGACCAGCCGACGATCTGCTCCGCCAGCGCCAGATGCTCGGAGGCCGCCAGCCCGCTCGCCAGATGGGCGTGCACACCGCGCAGCCGCAGCTGCCGCCGGACCGGGCCCAGCGGGCCGACCGGCTCGGTGAGCAGGCGGACCGCCGCCTCGGCGCGGTCCGGGTCCAGCCCGAACGGGGTCGGGCGCCCGCCCATCGCCAGCGCGACGGAATCCAGGGTTCCCGCCCCGACCGGCAGGTTCACCCGCAGCAGCACGTCCACGGTCGCGTCCGGCCGGTCGGCCAGCACGGCGGCGAGCGCCGGTACAGCTCCTGCTCGCTCTCGACGTGCCAGCGGTGCACACCGGCGTCCACGGCGGCGGCGATCTCGGCGGGCGTCTTGCCCGGCCCGCCGAAGGCCAGCGGGGCGTCCGGGACGGCCGCCCGCACATGCGCCAACTCGCCGCCGCTGGAGACCTCGTAGCCGTCCACGGCCTCGCGCAGCGCGGCCAGCACCGGGGCCTCGGGATTGGCCTTGGCCGCGTAGTACAGCTCGACCCGCTCCGGCAGGGCGGCCCGGACGGCGGCGGCGTGCGTCCGCAGGGCCGCCAAATCGTAGACATAGGCCGGGAGTTGTTCCGGTTCCAGCTCCGCGACCTGGTGGCGGACGGCGTCGGTGGCGGTCATCGGGTCCTTCCGGCGGTGACGGGCGGGGCCTGGACGGGCTGCGGAATCCGGGCGGTGGGCGGGGCCGGCGGTGCGGGCGGGCCGGGTACGGCGGACGCGGCGCTGGTGCGGGCGGCGCCGGTGTGGGCGGCCTCGGCCAGCACGGAGCGGGCCAGCGGCGAGGCCATCCGGACGTACCCGGCCGCGCGGTCCGCCTTGCGCTCCCAGCGGGTGAGCAGGTTGGCCTTGCCGGGCAGCGGCACGCCGGCGAGCAGCGCGCGCAGCCGGGGCGGGCAGCCGTGCTCCGCCGCGTACTCCTCCAGGACGCGGCGGACCGCCTCCCAGAGCGCGCCCTCCGCCGCCGGGTGGAGGTCGGCGACGGCGGCGAGCAGTTCGGCCACGTGGTTGACCAGCAGGCAGTAGACCACCCGGTCCCAGCCCCGCTCGGCGTCGTAGGCCATCGGCCCGGCGACCTCGGGCGGGAGCGCGGCGAGCAGTTCGGCGTGCCGCTCGGGGACGAGCTTCGTCCCCTCCAGGTCGCGGAAGAGCACCTGGGCCGGACGGCCGGACGCGTCCACGCCGATCAGGACGTTCTGCAGATGCGGTTCGAGCACCACGCCGTGGTCGAAGAAGGCGGCCAGCACCGGCGGGAGCAGCAGGCGCAGATAGGCCGTCCACCAGTCGAGCGCGCGGGCCGGGTCGGCCGGGTCGGACAGCAGCCGGGAGATGTGTGCCGAACTGGTCGGGTACTCGTCGGCGACGGCGGCGGCCAGCAGCGGGGTGACGCCGGGGCGCAGCGAACCCCCGAGGCCCTCGCGGACGATCAGGCCGAAGCCCTCGTACAGGGCCCGGTCGGGCCGGCCGTCGGCGCCGGGGACGGCGAGCGTGCGGAACGCCGGCTCGCGCAGCACGGCGGCGTCCGGGAACCGCTCGGCCAGGTCGGCCAGCACCGGGGCGAGCAGCCGGGTGAGGGTGACCGCGCCGGTCAGCTCGTAGGCGGCGTTCTTGCGCAGGCAGTTGGTGATCCGCACATTGAGGCTGAACTTGAGGAACGCGCCCGCGCCGTACAGGGTCCGCACCGAGGCGGTGGCCGCGAACGGGGTGCCGCCGGGGCCGAGGTCGATGATGTCGCCGCTCTCCAGCGCCCCGCGCAACAGCGGGTGGTCGCCGATGAGTTCGTACTGCCAGGGGTGGGCGGGCAGCAGCCGGTAGCCGTCCGGGACGGCGGCGAGCCCGTCGAGCAGGGCGGTCGCGGCCGGGTCGGCGGAGGACTCGGCGATCAGCTCCTGCCGGACGGCGAGGTGGCGCAGCGGGAATTCGGCGCGGGCCTCGGGGGCGTAGTCGCGCCAGTCGCCGCGTTCGGCGGAGCGGGACTTGGGCGCGGGGTGGAACCGGTGCCCGAACAGCAGGGCCTGCTCGGACTCCAGGTAGCGGTTGGGGCCGGGCTCGGGGCGGCCTGCCAGGGCGGTCGAGACCGCCGTGTGGCTGGAGGCGAGCTGGCCGAGGAACTCCTCGTTGACCGTGCCGGTGCGCAGCTCCAGTTCGCCCTGGACCTGGCGGGCGAGCTCGCGCCAGTCCAACTCGCGCCAGCTGCCTTGGTGTTCCTCCTCCACCGGCCCGGTGAAGCGGTGCGCCCCGATCAGCGAGGTGCGGCGCAGGGCCACCCGGAGCAGGGTTCCGCGCCGGGGGAGGCGGATCAGCAGGCGGCCGTCGGTGACGGCGGTCTGGTGTTCGGGTGCGGACACCTCGCGCAGCAGGCAGTTGAGCAGGGTATGGACCACGGCATGGTCGGCGGTGGGCAGTTGGTGCGTCATGAGCGACTCCAACGCTGGCGGGATCGGGAGGAGAGTGCGGTGGCCGCGACGGCGGCCAGGAGTGCGGCGGCGGTGCCGACCAGCACGGGGGAGGTGGCGCCGAACCGGCCGTTGACCAGCGCGGCGACGGCGCCGGCGGCCACGGCGCCGCCCTTGGAGACGAATTCGAGCGAGCCGAAGAGCCGCCCGGGGGCCCGGCCGCGGCAGGCCTCGGCGGCGAGCACCGAGAGGCAGACCAGCCCGAGGGTGAGTCCGGCGCCGAGCAGCAGCCGGACGGCGACGAAGGCCGGCAGGGAGTCGGCCGCGGCGTGTCCGGCGAGGCCGAGCGCGACGAAGCCGAAGCCGAGCGCGATGCCGGTGTGCGGGCGGTGCAGGAAGACGGTGTGGGTGCGGGCCGCGAACGCCAGGTAGCACAGGTGGGGCAGGGCGAACAGCACACCGGTGGTGGTGCCGGAGACCCCGGGGAGGCGTTCCTCGGCCAGGGCTATCAGATAGGGGAAGGAGATGATCGTGGCGAAGACGAAGGCGAACTCCAGGCCGTAGAGGACGCGCAGGGGCGTGCGGCCCGGCGGCTCGTCGGCGGGGGCGCTCGTCGGGGTGGCCGCGGTCGCGCTGCCGGGGTCGGGGTCGGCGGCGGAGTCGGTGGCGGGGTCGGAGGCGGCCTCGGTCCCGGCCGTTGCCGTTGCCGTTGCCGTTGCCGTCGCCCCGGGCCGGCCCGGCTCCGGCAGCATGGAGAGGAACACCGCCGCGGTCAGCGGCAGTACGGCCATCAGCAGGTACTGCCGGTGCGGGTCGATCCACGGTGACAGCAGGCCGACCAGGATCGGCGCCGCCACCAGTGCGGCCCGCGCGCTGCCCTGCATCAGGGTGAGGGCCCGGGACAGCCGGGCGCCGTCCAGGGCAGCGGCCAGATAGCCGTTGGTCGCGGCGAAGGTGCCGCCGAGGAAGCCCTGGAGCACCAGCGCGAGGGTGAACGCGGGCAGCGAGTCGGCGGCCCCGGCCAGCAGGAAGGAGACGGCGAGGCCGAGTTGGGCGCGCAGCAGCAGTCGCTTGCGGCCGTACCGGTCGGCGAGCCGCCCCCACAGCGGGGCGCCGAGGGCGCTGAACACGGTGGGCACGATGTACAGCACGCCCGCCCAGCGTCCCTGCTGGTCGCCGAGTCCGGGCAGGATCGCGGTCAGGTAGGGCGGCAGGCCGAGGGCGGCGAAGGAGGCGACGAAGTAGCAGGCGGCGACGGCGTGCACCTGGCGCCGGCCGAGTCCGCCCGGTGCGGCGGTGTCGCGTTCGGACTGCCGGGGCAGCGCGTCGACGGTCACTGCGCCGGTCCCGGCTCGATGGTGGAACGCTGCTGCGGCAGCAGGTAGTTCGGGCCGTCGGTGTAGTGCTTGTTGATGTCGGCGGCGCCCGAGCGCTGCTTGCTGAGCAGGGTGCCGGCGGTGACCATCGCCTTGACCGGGAGCCGTTCGGCGTCGAGCAGGGCGGCGCGCAGCGGTTCGGCGGCCGGTCCGGTCCGCTCGACCGCCTCGGTCAGCCGCTTGCGCAGCAGGGCGAGCAGGTCGTCGAGTCCGGCCCGGCCGTGGGCGGCGAGGCCGAAGGCGAGCGAGCCGGTGCACAGGTGGCCGGTGATGGTGGTGAAGAGGTCGGTGAGCCGCCGGTCGTCGTCGCCGAAGATCCGGGCATCGTCGAACTCATCGGGTGCGGGGGAGAGTTCGCCGAGGGAGGCGGTCATGCGTCCGGTGTGGACGCGCGGACCGTCGTCGTCCTTGTAGAGCAGGCGCAGGCCGCCGTCCTGGTCGAGCACGAGGGAGGTGTTCTGCTGGTGGGACTCCAGGGCGACGCCGTGGCCGAACAGCGTGGTCTGCCAGTCGAGCAGCAGCTCCAGCAGGGCGTCGTAGAGGGCGACCGGGTCGCCGCCGTGGAACCGGTCGGCGAGCCGGTCGACGACCAGGCGCCCGCCGGTGGGCGCCTGGGCCGCATCCGCAGGCGAATCCGCAACCGAATCCGGCCGCAGCCGACGCCGGGGCCGACGCCGGTTCCGGGGCCGGGGCGAGCAGCGCGGCGAGCGGGACGGTCACGGACCGCTCCAACCCCTCCGGGTAGCGGCGCAGCAGCACCGCCAGCAGCTCGTGCCCGGCGTGTGCCCAGGTCTGCTCGTCGGCGTGCAGGATCCGCCCGGCGAACCGGGGTTCGCGCGCCAGCACGGCCTCGACCAGCCGCTGTCCGGCGGCGCCGTCGACCAGCGTGCCGGGCTTGATGGTGCGGCGGTTGAGCCGGCCGAGGGTGGCGGTGGCGAGCGGCAGCTTCAGGTGGTGGACCGGGTCCTCGGCGACCGCGACCGTCCGCATCGAGAGGGTCGGGACGACGGTCAGGTAGGGGCGCTCGGCGAGCACGGCGCGGTCGTCCAGCCCGGTGGCGCGCAGCGCCTCGTCCAGGGCCGGGCCGACGGTCAGCGGGTGCACCGGCAGGGTCTCCCAGGCGGTGTCGCCACCGGGCAGGTCGAGGCCGAGCCAGCTCGGGGTGGGCCACCAGCGCGGCAGCGGTCGGTCGCCGTGCCGGGTGAGCGTGCCGGTCGGCAGGGCGAGCCAGCGCAGTTCGAGCCAGCGCAGTTCGAAGGCGGGATGGAACTCCGGTGCGTGGGAGCGCAGTTCGCGCTCGTCGAGGCCGGAGCGGCCGCGCGCCGTCGGGTAGACCGGGTGGTCCAGGAAGGCGGCCAGGGTGTCGTGGCCGAGCGCGGCGGCGGGGCCGGTCCAGTGGGCGGGGTCGGCGCCGTAGAGGTCGGTGAGCGCGGTGTGCACCTCGGCACGCACCCGCTCGTGCAGCTCCATGGTGGCGAGGGTCTGGCGGCACTCCTCGGCGAACGCGGCCCAGCCGGGCCGGTCCTCGGCGTCGGCGTGGGCGGCCAGCGCCGCCAGCGCGTCGTCCAGCTCCTCGATCCGGCGGCCGTCGACCTCGACCAGCGGCAGGCGCGCGCCGTACTCGCTCTGGAAGCCCTCGGCGGCGACGGGGACGGCGATGCCGCGCTCGGCGGCCACCAGCCAGGCGCCGTCGGGCCGGTGCTCGACCGTGCCGCGGGTGCGCAGTCCGAGCACGTCCTCGCGGACCAGGGTGGAGAGGACCCGGACGGTGAGCACACCGGCGGGGGTGGTGGCGGTGCTGCTGGCGGTGGCGGAAGGCGTGGTCGCGGCGCTCACGGGGTGATCTCCCAGCGGTTGGCGGCCACGAACCGGGCCACGGCGGCGTCGACGGCGGCCTGCTCGGGGCCGATCGCCCAGATCACGCCCAGGTAGTCCCGGTTGGTGCGGTAGTGCTCGTGCCGTTCGCCGACCGGGCGCAGCGGCCGGTAGGCGAGCCGGACTCCGTCGACGTCCTCGTCGTACGGCCCGGGGGCGGCGGTGAGGGTCCCGGCCCGGTCGGCGCAGACCACCTCGTTGCGGGCGCGCAGCCGGGTGGCGGCGCAGCGTTCGCCGAGGTCGGCGGGGAGTTCGAGGCCGAGGTGGGCGGCGAGGATGTGCTCGAACAGCGGGACGCCGAGGATCTCGGCGAGCATGAGGTCGCACTGGTCGCCGATGGCGCGGTAGTTGACCTCGATGATCCGGGCCCGGCCGTCCGGCTGGACGACGAACTCGGTGTGGCAGGCGCCGAGTCCGACCCCGAGCGCGTCCAGCTGGGCCAGCACCTGCGCGACCACGGCCGACGGGTGCGCGGGGACGAACTCCAGCACCTCCTCGATGAAGTCCGGCGGCGGGGAGAGTCTGGTCCGGAACCCGCCGAGGACGTGCCGGCGGTGGCCGTCGCCCAGCGTCTCCAGGGTGCACAACTGCCCCTCCAGGAACTCCTCGACGACGAGGGCGGCGCCGGGGCGCCGGTCCTGGATCTCCTTGGCGCGCCGGACCAGTTCCTCGATGTCGGCGACCAGTGAGACGTCCTCGCTGGCGACGCCCTCGCGCGGCTTGACCACGACGGGGAAGGGGAGGTCCGCCGCGCGCAGCACGGACGGGTCCTGCTCCGGGGCGAGTTCGACCGAGCGGACGGCGTCGAGGCCGGCGGCGGCCAGGTGGCGGCGGAGCTGGCCCTTGTTCTTGGCCCGCAGGGTGGCCTTCCAGTCCTTGGCCGGCAGGCCGAAGTACTCGGCGGTGAGCGCGGTCTGGGTCTGCAGGTGGTCGCTGTTGCTGAAGACGGCGAACGGCGCGTCGGCGGTGCCGGAGGCCCGCAGGCGGGAGATCAGCCCGATCACCTCGCGGAAGTCCCGGACCTCGCACTCGGTCACCTCCGGCGCGAACTCCGTTCCGGCGTAGGCACGTCGGTGGGCGTCGGCGTGGTCGGTGAGGACGGTGACGGCGAGCCCGAGGCGGGCGGCGGCCGGGAGGAATCCGTCGGTCACCGAGTCGGTCGGGTTGTGGGCGAGCAGGTAGAGGCGCATGGCAGGGCGGGTCCTCTCCGTGTGGGGCGGGCGAGCGGGCGAGGGCAGGCGTGAGGAGCGCGGGCCGGCTCGGGTGAGGGTGAGGGCGTGCGTAAGGGCGTGCGTGAGGGCGGGCGGGGACGGGGCGCCGAGGGGCGGCCTCCGGCCGTCCCCCCTGCCGCCCCTCGCCGCCCGCCCGTCCGGGCGCGGGGCCTACTTGGGGGCGTCGACGCCCGCGGCCTTGGCGATGTCCACCAGCATGGCGTCGGCGGCCTGGACGCCGATGCCCGACATCCAGGTCTCGTCCGGCACGTTGAAGACCTTGTTGTTCTTGACGGCGTTCAGGCCCTTCCAGACCGGCGTGTCCTGGACCTCGCTCTGCTTGGTCTTGGACGGGTCGTCGGCGACGGTGACGAAGACCAGGTCGGCGTCGGCCTGGTTCACCTGCTCGGCGCTGACCTCGAGGATGTTCTGGTCCACGTCCTGGGCGGCCGGGCGGGCCAGGCCGACGTCCTTCAGCACGACGCCGCTGTAGGAGGCCTTGGCGTAGAGGCGGGTCGGGCCGGCCACGAAGCGGACCACCGAGGCGGTCGGCGCGGTGCCGCCGTTCTTCGCCTTGATCGCCTCGCCGAGCTTGGCGGCGCGGGCCTCGTAGTCGGCGAGGGCCTTCGCGGCCTCCGCCTCCTTGCCGAGGGCCTGCGCGTAGAGGGCGAGGTTGGCCTTCCACGGGAAGCCGGTGGTCTCGGCGAGCACGGTCGGGGCGATCGCGTTGAGCTTGTCGTAGACCTTGGCGTGCCGGACCTTCGAGGAGAGGATCAGGTCGGGCTTCAGGGAGGCGATCAGCTCCAGGTTCGGCTCGTTCATCGGGCCGACGTCCTTGGCGTCCTTGATCTTGTCCTTGAGGTAGTTCGGGAAGCCGCCCTCGGTCTTCATGTGCGGGGAGACCGCGCCGACCGGAGTGATGCCGAGCAGGGTGACGTCGTCCAGCTCGCCGCTGTCCAGGACCACCACGCGCTTGGGCTGGGCCTTGATCTCGGCCGCGCCGGCCGCGTGGGTGACGGTGCGCGGGAAGACGGCGGCCGCACCGGCGGCGGCCGAGGCGTCGCCGGCCGGCTTGGCGGTGTCGGCGGCCTTGCTGTCGCCGTTGCTGCCGCAGGCGGCGAGCAGGGTGGTGGAGAGGGCGACGGCGAGGACGGCGACGGGCAGTCTGCGGGCGCGGACGGAGCGGTTCATGAAGGGTTCCTTGTCTCGGTTTCGGGGCAGGGCGGGGTGCCGGAACGACCCGCGAAGGGCGGGCGCGGCCGGAAGCAGGGGGAGTGGCGCTCGGGGAAGGGGGTCTCAGCCCTCCGGGGCGGCCGGGACAGCCGGGGCAGCCGGGGCAGCAGGGGCGGCCGGGGCAACCGGTGCGGCGGCCCGTCTCGACCGGGCCCTGGGCACGACCAGCGGCGTGCCGGTCTCCGGGTCGGGCACGACCTGGCAGGCCACCTGGAAGACGCTCTCCACCAGTTCGGCGGTGAGGACGTCCCCCGGCGCCCCGGCGGCCGCGAGCCGGCCGTCCTTGAGGACGACCAGGTGGTCGGCGTACCGGGCGGCCTGGCCGAGGTCGTGCAGCACCATGACGACCGTCCGTCCGGCCTGCGCGTGCAGGTCGGAGACCAGGTCGAGGACGTCGAGCTGGTGCCGCAGGTCGAGGAAGGTGGTCGGCTCGTCGAGCAGCAGCAGGTCGGTGTCCTGGGCCAGCGCGAGCGCGATCCAGGCCCGTTGCCGCTGGCCGCCGGAGAGCCGGTCCACGTGCTGGTCGCGCAGCTCGGCCATGCCGGTGCGGGTGAGCGCGTCCTCGACCGCGGCCTGGTCGGCCTTGGACCACGGGGTGAGCATCCGCTGGTGCGGGAACCGGCCCAGCCGGACCAGCGCCTCGACGGTGACGGCCTCGGGGGTGACGGGCTGCTGGGGCAGCAGGCCCATCCGCTTGGCGAGCGACCTGGCCGGCATCCGGTGGATGTCGGAGCCGTCCAGGGTGACGGTGCCGGCGGCCGGGTCCAGCAGCCGGACGAGGCCGCGCAGCAGCGTGGACTTGCCGCAGGCGTTGGGGCCGACGATGGCGGTGACGGCGTTTCCGGGCAGTTCGAGGTCGAGCCCGTCCACGACGGCCCGGTTGCCGTAGCGCAGGCCGAGGCCGTGGGCGGCGAGGCGGTTCGTCGACCGGTCGGCACCCGCGGCGGGCGAGCCGGTGGCGGCCTCGGCCGCGGTGGTCACGTCGAGGGTCATCAGCTGGTCCTCTGGGGAAGCCGGCCCTGGCGGATCATCAGCACCAGGAGCCAGGGCGCGCCGAGCGTGGCGGTGACGGCACCGACCGGCAGGCCGTGGACGGGGATCACATGGAGCACGAGGAGGTCGGAGGCGAGCAGCAGCAGGGAGCCGGTGAGGGCGGTGAGGCCGAGCGTGCCGAGGGTGGGCGGTCCGGCGAGCAGCCGGACCAGGTGCGGCACGGCGAGCGCGACGAACGCGACCGGCCCGGTGAGGGCCGCGGCGAGGGAGGCCAGGGCGATGGTGAGCAGGAGCAGCAGGACGCGGTCGCGCTGCGGGTTGAGCCCGAGCCCGCCGGCCGAGTCGTCGCCGAGGTCGAGCACGGCCACCCGGCGCTGGCAGAGCACCACGGCGACGGTGGTCAGCGCGATGGCGGAACCGCCGATCCAGACCTCGTCCCAGTTCCGGCCGTAGAGGGAGCCGGTGGTCCACTGCATCGCGGAGGCGGCCAGCTCGGCCGGGAACCGCACGATCATCAGATTGACGGCGGCGGCGAGGCCCTGCTGGACCGCGAGCCCGACCAGGACCAGCCGGGTGACCGCCATCCGGGAGCGCCAGGCGAAGCCGCCGAGCAGCAGCGCGGCCAGCAGCCCGCCGCCCAGCGCGGCCAGCGGGATGAGCTCCTGCGAGGCGCCGGTGGCGAGCATCAGGACCGCGCCGAAGGACGCGCCGCCGGTGACACCGATGGTGTCGGGCGAGGCGAGCGGGTTGCGGAACAGGCGCTGGAGCATCGAGCCGGCCACCGCCAGCCCGGCGCCCGCGATCAGCGCGGAGACCACGCGCGGGGCGCGGAACTCCTGGACCACCAGGACGTTCCCGGAGTCGCCGGACCCGGCCAGCGCGCTCAGCGCCTCCCAGATCGTCATCCTGACCTGTCCGGTGCCGAGCGCGATCCCGGTGAGCAGGACGAGCAGGACGGCGGCGACCAGCGACCAGGCGGCGGTCCGGGCGCGGCGACGGGCGGCGGAGGTGCCGGCGCCGGGGGCGGCGGGGGTCCTGGTGAGGACCGGGGCGCTCATCGGGCCACCTTGCGGGCCAGTACGGCGAGCAGCGGCGCGCCGAGGAACGCCGTCACGATGCCGACCTCCAGTTCGGAGGGGCGGGCCACCATCCGGCCGAGCACATCGGCGGTGAGCAGCAGCACCGGACCGGCGATCAGGCAGCCGGGCAGCAGCAGCCGGTGGTCGTTGCCGAGGAGCGGCCGGACCAGGTGCGGGGCGGCCAGTCCGATGAACGCGACCGGGCCGGCGACGGCCACGGCGGACCCGGCGAGCAGGACGACGGCCAGGCCGCCCACCACTCGGATCCGGGCCACCGGCACGCCGAGCGACTGGGCGCTCTCGTCGCCGAGCGCCAGCGCGTTCAGCGAGGGCGCGACGGCGAAGGAGGCGATCAGGCCGAGCGCCAGGAACGGCAGCACCGGCACCAGGGTGTCCAGGTGCCGCCCGGCGACCGAACCGGCCAGCCAGAACCGCGCCTCGTCCAGGGTGCGGTGACTGGCCAGCATCAGCGCGGAGGTCCACGAGGTGAGCACCACCGTGAGCACGGTGCCGCCGAGGGCGAGCCGGACCGGGTCGTGGTCCCCGCCGTGGCGTGACATCGCGTAGGCGGCCACGGCCGCCACCGCCGCTCCGGCGAAGGCGAACCACACGTACTCGATCGGGCGGGTCAGCTCGAAGGTGTAGATCGCGGCGACCACGGCGAAGCTCGCGCCGGCGTTGATGCCGAGGGTGATCGGCGAGGCGAGCGGGTTGCGGGTGACGCCCTGGGCGACCGCCCCGGCGACACCGAGCGCGGCCCCGACCGCGAGGCCGATGAGCGTCCGCGGCACCCGGAGGCCCGTCACCACATCGGCGTCGCCGCCGTGCTCACCACCGGTCAGGGCGCCGACGACGGTGCCCAGCGGGATCGTGCGGGAGCCGAGCGCGAGGCTCAGCGCGGCGCACAGCGCCAGCAGGCCGAGCCCGGCAACCAGCACCAGGGGGAGCCGGGCCGCTGAGCGGACTCTCGGGGCCGGGGCCGGAGGAGACGGCGGATCGATAGTGAGCACGGGGGGAGATATTAGGTTAGGTATGCCTAAGTGAGTCAAGTCCTGGCCGGATTGGTACGTACCGGGCGGGTCGGAGCGGCGATCGAAGGGGTGGCGATCGGCGGGGTGGCGCGAACCGGCCGATGAGTGCCTATAAGGTGAGGCTCACCTAACACGATCTCGGGAGTGCCGGTGATCTTCTCGGGTCAGCCCCTGCCTGCCGCCGTACCCGTCGCACCACGTCCCGCGAATCCGCTGGACACAGACTACCGGCTGCTGCTCGACCTCTGCCCGGTGCTCCGGGTGCGACTGCTCGCGGCCGACGAGCCCGCCCCGGCCCGTGCGCTCGGCTGGTACTCCGCAGCCGATCTGGCGACCGATCCGGCCGCGCTGGCCGCGGCACTCGCCGGCGAGGCCGCGCGGATCGCCCCGGTCGCCGCCGGGCACGGCACCGCGCCGCGCCCGCACGTCGCCGCCTCCCGGCTGCTGCACCACTACCTCTGGTCGGTCTGCGTGCTGATCGCCGGACCGTGGCGGCTGGGGGGTCGCGTCCCGTCGATCGACGGCGCGAACCTGTGGTTCCACGCTCCCACGGGTGATTTCGCGCTGCGCCCGCACGCCCATGTCACCCTCCCCGGCGAGGACGAGCTCAGGGCCGAGCTGCGCGCCGCCGTCGTCGCCCATGTGGAGCCGCTGCTGGCCGCGTTCGCCGCCCCCACCCGGCGCGGCACCCGGGCACTGTGGGGCATGGTCACCGACGACCTCGCCTCGGCGATCTGGTACCTGGGCAAGCGGCTCGACGAGTCGGCCGGCTCGGCGGTCCCGGCCGAGGAGGACGCCGCCGTCACCGCCGCGACGGCCGTGCTCCCCGGGCACACCGACCCGCTCCTCGGCGCCGCGGACTTCCGCGTCCTGTGCGGGGAGGACGGCCGCACCCACCACACCCGGACCCGCCTCGGCTGCTGCCTCTACTACGCGATCGAGCCCGGCGGGGCCTGCGTCACCTGTCCCCGGACGGGGGACGAGGAGCGCCTGCAGCGGCTCTGACGGCGCGCCGACGGCCCGCCGACGGGCCGGCGGGGCGCCTCGGTAGGCTCGCCGGTCGTGATCGACTCCACCACCCACGTCCGCGTCGCGAGGCCCTCCCGGGGCCTCGCGGCGGCCGAGCGCTTCTACGTCGACGGCCTCGGCCTGGCCGTCCTGTGGCGCACCACCGAGCACGTCCCCGGCGAGCACGACCTCCTCATGGTCGGCCCGCCCGGCGGCGGTTGGCACTTCGAGCTGACCCACGACCCCGAGCGGCCGATCGAACCGGCCCCCACCGTCGACGACCTCTTCGTGGTCTACCTCGGGACGCCGGTGGACGAGGCGCTGGTCCGGCGCCTGGAGGCCGTCGGCGGTACCCGGGTGCCCTCGCACAACCCCTACTGGGACGAACACGGCGTCACGGTGGCCGATCCGGACGGCTACCGCCTGGTGCTGTGCACCCGCGTCTGGGCGTCCTGAGCGGCGACGCCGCGACGCGACGACGCGGTGGGACGACGCGGCGGGATGACGGCCAACGGACCGCAGATGGGGAAGCTGCCACCTGTTGGCCGCCATCCGTCATCCGTCGCACGTCGTCCGTGGTGCGTCAGCCCCGGACCAGGAGGCCGGCGAGGCGCCCGAGCTCGTCCCGGACGGACTCCCGCTCCTCGGCGGTGAGCCCCTCGGCGATCGACTCCGCCCGTCGGGTGAAGACCTCGGCGCTGGCACCGTCCGCCAGGCGGTGCGCCAGGTCGGCCCGCAACGCCAGGATGCGGACCAGCAGGACCGGGGCGGGCGGCCCGTCCGGCGACTCCAGCGCCCGGTCCAGCACCCGGGCGGCCGCCGCCGGGTCCTCCTTGGAGTCGGCGAACAGCGCGGCGTGGTGCAGCGCCTTCGCGAACGGCTCCTCGGAGGACGGCCGGTGGTGCCGGTCGGCACGGATCGGCTGACCGATCCGCAGGCAGTTGCCGCCGGGATCGGTCAGCACGAACTCCCGCACACCGTGCGGGGTGTCGCCGACCGCGCCCAGCCGGGGCAGGCCCTGGGTCGGCACCCGCCCGTAGGCGGACCGCAGGCCCTCCTGGAACGCGGCGTGCAGCGCGTCCACGTCGTCGGTGCGGACCAGACAGGTGCCGTGGCCGGCGCCCGGGTCGTACTGCTGCATGCCGAGGAAGTGGAGCTGGATGCCGCCGCGTTGGACGACGGCATAGGGCTCGGGGTTTCGCTGATGGACAGTCACTTCGAAGCCGAGTGCGGTGTAGAAATCGAGCACCGGCGGGAGAGTTTGACAGGGCAGGATCGGAACCGTCGATTCGACCATGCTCGCTGACTTTACCCCTGGTTGACCGTGAAACGGACGCTTCCGCTCAGATGTCGGCCACGGGCTGCCGGGCCCGCGCACCGGTGGCCACCGCCGGTGGCCACCTCGGACGACGGCCCGCTACCGCTCCGGTACGACGGGCGCCAGTCGCTTGACCATCACCCGTTCTGCGAAGGCCTGTTCGGCCCCCGGTGCGCCGCCCCCGACCGACCGCCCCGACACCTCCGGCCGGTCCGCGTCGGTGAACCCGTTGCGCCGGTACAGCGCCTCGGCCGGCGTGTTGCCCGTGAGCACGGCGAGCCGAAGCGAGGTGCGGCCCGTCCGCCGGGCCCACGCCTCCACGGCGGCCAGCAGCCGGTCCCCGGTCCGCTGCCCCCGGGCCTCCGGGCCGACCCAGAGCGAACGCAACTCGCCCACCCCGTCCCGCCCGGGCGAGGGAATTCCGCCCGCCAGCCCGACCGGCCGCCCGTCCGTCGACACGGCGACGACGTGCACGGCGTCCCGGCGCGCGAACCGGGCGCGCCACTCCTCCTCGCCGCCCGTCGGCCAGTCCGACAGCCGTACCTTGAAGGCGTGCGGCGCATCACGGAGTGCGGCCAACCGGGCGTCCCGCCACAGCGGCCAGTCGTCCGGGTCGGCGGGGGTGAGGATTCGCAGATCGATCACGGCAGCAGTCTGGGCCCGCGCTCCGGGGCTCGTCCAGCGGGCCCGTGCGGCGGTGGCGGGCCCCATGGAGCTGACGGTGCGTCGAGCCTGCCAGCATCGGGGCGGCCAACTGTGGTGGTCCGGAGAGGAATTGACCTTGTGTCTGCCGCGCGCGGACGGCTACCCGACGGCGGCGGTCGCGCCGGCGGGCTCGGGTGCCTCGGGTGCGGACCGGCGGCGGGCCTCCCACTCCCGGCGGAGCAGGCCGAACAGCAGGCGGTCGTAGCGGGCGCCGGCGAGCAGGACGGCGTCCCTGCGGCGCCCCTCCTCCTGGAAGCCGAGCCGGGTGAAGGCCCGGGCCGCCCGGGTGTTGCCGCTCCAGGTGTCCAGCTCCAGCCGGTGCAGCGGGAACATGCCGAACAGGTGGTCCACCAGCAGGCCGAGGGCCTCCGTGCCGTAGCCGTGGTCCCAGAACTCCCGTTCGCCGATGAAGATCCCGACCTCGGCGACGCCTTCGTACGGGTCGACGCCCCGGTAGTCGACCATGCCGATCGGGCGGCCGCCGGCCTTCTCCTCGACGGTGAGGATGCCGCTCTCGCGCGGGTCGAGGCGCAGGATCCGGGCGAAGCGGTCCGCCAGGGCTTCGGCGGTGGTCGGGCCGAAGCGCGGGTCGCCGGCCGCCGCCAGCCGCACCACCTCCGGGTCGTTGCGCCAGCGGAGCTGGTGTTCCGCGTCCTCGGCGCGCAGGGCGCGCAGTCGTACTGCCGTTCCTTCGATCATGATCGGATGGTAGGCCCGGTACGGCGCTCCCGGCACCCGCATTCCGGGCCGCAAGGGCCCACCGTCTCCGCCCGGCGCCCACCGGCCACCGCCCACCGACCCGGCCCGCGCGGGCCGTCAGCCGACGGTGACCCGGACCTCCTTGCTGGCCAGCGCCCGGCAGGAGGCCGGGTTCTGCGCCTCCTTGCAGCTCGCCAAGTCGACATACCGCCAAGTGAGCGTGGTGCTCCCGACGGCGGTGGCGGTCCAGCTCTGGCGGACGGTGTGGCCGCAGCCGGCGGTCTTCGGCGGGCAGGTGCTCTGCTTGCTGTCGGCGTCCCGGCGCAGCAGGGCGGTGTCGCCCCCGTCGAGGAGCCGCCAGCCGTGCGGCAGCGGCGCGACCCGTACATCCATGCCGACCGTCCGGCCGACGGCGAGGTGGACGTCGCTCGGTTCGAAGGCGGGCTGCTTGCCGCCGGCCACCGCCTCCGCGTCGAGATCGGCGGGCAGGGCCAGCAGGGCGGCGGGCTGTTCACCGCCGGAGCCGCCGGAGCCGCCCGGGCCGCTGGACGAGCACCCGGTCAGGGCCACCAGCCCAACGGCGAGGACTGCGGCTACGCCAGTAGGGACCGTCCGACCCTTCATGCCGCACCCCCCGCCCGCGCGTCCCGGCGCAGCTCGAGCAGCGCGGCGACCTCGGCCAGCCAGCGCGCGAACAGGTGCTCGCGCCCCACGTCCGCCCCGGTCGCCGCCGCGGCCTGCAGCCAGGTGCGGACGAGCGCCGTGCCGGACTCGCCGATCACCGGCTCGGGCAGCGCGAGCGCGGCCGCGAAGCCGCCGGTCCGCACGTGCCGGGCCAGGAAGCCCAGGGGGTACGGGCCGATGCCCGCCGCCTCGGCGCGGTGCGCGGCGGCGATGGCCGCCTCGGTGAACAGGGCCTGGCGCGGCCCGCCGGCCAGCAGCAGGCCGCGGGTGACGGCGGCGGGCACGTCGAGGTCCGCCAGTTCGGCATCGGACCGGACGGTGGTCATTTCGGCAGCTCCAGGGCGGTCGACTGGTTGAGCGGGTGGTCGCCGGGGGTGAGTCCGCCGAGCTGGCTGTTGATGAACTGCTCCTCCGTCACCCAGGAGGTGAAGCCCCACGGGTTGTAGATCTGGAGCTTGTCGCCGTCCCGGCCGATGATCATCATCTGGTGGCCGGAGTCCTCGTTGCGCACGGTGATCGGCACCGGCAGGCCCTCGTCGACGGACTTCTCGATCCGGGTCACCGCGTTGCGCCGGTCCTCGTCGCTCTTCAGCTCGACGTGTTCGTAGTCGGCGCCGGTCGCCCGGCCGAGGTCCTTGTCGGCGAGGTAGGTCTGGGCCGTGGCGCCGAGCCCGGCGTCCACCTGCGGGTAGACCTTCTTGTTGCCGTCGGCCCGCTGGCCGTCCCTGTACTCGCCGAGGTAGGCGTCCTGGAGGCGCTGCCCGAAGTTCTCCGGCGAGTCGGCGCCGGGGGTGTCGGGTGTGCCGCCGGTGGTCAGCTGGAACATCAGCAGCGGGTCCAGCTTGGCCTGCGCGATGACGGTGGAGGCGGCGACGCAGTCGCTCACGTTGCGCTGCGAGTAGACGCCGTAGCCGTCGATGCTGACCGGTTGGCCCTGGTAGGTGACGTCGAGGTTGTCGGAGGACTCGCGCCGGGTGTCGTCGGTGGACGTGGCCGGTACGAGGTGCTGGGCCAGCCAGGCGGGGTCGTCGCCGTGCGGGTGGATCTGCGCGTCGAACCGCTGGATGTCCGCCACCGGGTGCCCGGCCGCCAGCGCCTTCCACAGGTAGGCGGACTCCTCGGGGGACTTGGCGCCGGAGAGCAGCGCGCGGAACGCGGCCTGGTCGGTGCCGGTCATCACCCCGAGCACCTGGTTCGCCCGGTCGAGCTGGTTGGGAGTGAGGATGTAGTCGCCGTCCTCGCCCGCGCCGGGGTTCTTCTCGGTGGCCAGCACCACCGCCGCCAGCGGGTCGATCGAACCGTCACCGGCCCGCGCCGCGCGCGCCTTGGCGGCGAGCTGGTTGAGCTTGCCGGCGGTGCCGGTGCCGCAGCTCTCGGCCCGCCGCGCGGCCGCGAGCCGGGTGCCGACGCCGGCCAGTGCCGTCTCCCGGGCGCCCTGGTCGAAGCCGCCCGGGTCGTGCCGGGCGCGTTCGCCGGCGTCGTGCAGCTGCTGGCGGCCCTGGGCGTCGGTGGACTTCGCCCACTGCAGGTCGTTGGCCCAGGCGTCGAGCACCTTGGCGGCCTCGGCGAGGGTGTCCTTGGAGGTCGTGGTCTCCGCCGACATCGCGTGCACCGCCTGGGTCGCGTGCTCGGCGACCGAGCCCGTCCACACCGAGGGCAGCTGGTTGGCCGCCACCCCGGACAGGTCGGTGGTGGCCTTGGCGAAGGAGGCCGCCGCCTTCGCGTAGTCCTGCGCCCGGGCGCGGACCGCCGCCGGGTCGCCGACCGGCTCCGGGACGGCGAGCGCCTCCTCGATGCCCTGCAGCAGGTGCAGGTTGGGCAGCATGAACGTGAACTGCTCGATGCTGTGCCGCGCGTGCTCCAGATCCTTGACCTTGCTCACCGGCCGCCGCCGGCGGGCACCAGGCCGGAGGTGACGGCGTGCTCGGTGTTGCGGTAGTTCGCCGTGGTGGTGGCCATCTTCTGGGACAGCTCCTCCAGCGCGCGCTGGGTCACGCCGATCTCCTTCGACCAGGCGGTGTCGAAGGAGGACCAGGCCCGGTCCACGCCGAACTCGCCGAAGGCGGTGGACGCGTAGCAGACCGAGCCCGCGTACGCGGTCTTGGCCTCGGCGATGTCGGTCGCCGTCCGGCCCAGCTGCTCGGCGACGCCGTTCAGGCCGCCCACATTGACGTGGTAGCCGTCCGGGCCGGCCGATCCGCCCGGCCCGGAGCCGTTGACGGTGCCGCCGGCGGCGCCGGGCACTGTTCCGTCGCTCATGTTCGTCGTTCCCCCCGTGCTGCGGGCCGTCCGCCGGCCCGGGTCGGTCGGCGCCGCGCCGTGGTGGTCCGCGCGGCAGCCGAGCGGAGAGCCTAACGCCTGCCGTCGGCCGGGGGCGGCGGGTGTCCGGCCTCCCGCCCCGGCCCCGCGATTTCTTCACGCGGGGCGCGCGCGGGCTCCGCTTCGGGCCGCCCGTCCTTGGCACGTTCTTGGGTTTCGGCGGGCGCAGCCGGGGTGTTCGCCGGGCCGGGCAGGGGCGGTCAGCCGACGAGGTCGCGCCGCATCCGGTCGAGGATCAGGCCCGCGCCGGTGTAACCGATGCCGAGCATCCAGAGGTTGTCGTCGACCTGGTGGACCCTGCCGTTGCGCACGGCGTCGAGGCCGTTCCACAGTGTGCCGCCGACGATCCTGGCGTGGTCGGACTTCGCCGGGTCGCCGTAGACCGAGTAGAAGATGACGTCGGCCGCGGCCTGGTCGACCTGCTCGGGGCTGATCTCCAGCGCGAAGCCGGACTTGTTCTGGTTGGCCGGGCGGCCGAGGCCGAGGTCGGTGAGGATCGAGCCGACGAAGGTGTCGTTGAGGTACAGGCGGGTGGGCGCCCCGGCGAGGAAGCGGGCCATCTCGACCTTGAGCGCCGCCGCCTTCTCCGGACCGCCGAGTGCCGTGACCAGCTCGGCGGCCTTCGCCCGGTACGCCTGCTCGGCGGCCGCCGCCTCCGCCTGGCGCCCGAGCGCCTCGGCGTGCAGCCGGACGTTCTCCTTCCAGGCCGGTCCGGTGGTTCTGCTCAGCACCGTCGGCGCGATCTTGGACAGCTCGTCGTAGCGCTTGTCGTCGCGGACCTGGTTGCCGAGGATGAGGTCGGGGTGCAGCCCGGCGATCACCTCCAGCTGGGGCGAGCCGATGACGCCCACGGCCTTGACGCCGGTGAGGCGTTCGGCGGGCAGGTAGGCGGAGAGCGGCGCGCCGGCGGCGACGGTGGTGGCGCCGACCGGGGTGAGGCCCAGGGTGACGGCGGAGTCGAGGGCGTCGGTGTCCAGGACGACGACCCGGCCGGCCCGCGGTGGAACGGTGCTCTCGCCGCGCGCGTGCCGCACCACGCGGGGCGTTCCCGTAGTGCCCGTAGTGCCTGTAGTGCCGTCGCCCGTACCACTCGTGCTCGACCCGTCGGACCCGCAGGCGGTGAGCGCTGCTCCCGCGGCCGCGGCCAGCCCGGCGGCCAGCGCGAACAGCCCGCGCCGGCTCGGGGCGAGGCGGGCGGGGCCGAGGCGGACGGGGGCGGGGAGCGAACGGCGGTGGGCGGGGGTGTCGGGCATCGGGCGACTCCGTTCGGGCGGCAGGCGGCGAGGCGGCTGATCCCTGCCCGGTGACACGGATCGTTACGCCTGCCCGACCGTCAGTCGCCCTCCCGGTGCTCCAGGCGCTGCCGCAGCAGCTCGTCGTACTCGGCGTGCACCCGGCGGTCCATCGCCAGGGCGAACTGGGCGTCGGTGACCGTACGGGCGAGCGGGCGGATCCGCAGGATCTGCTCCGTCAGCCGGGCGGCCTCGCCGGGCGGCAGCGGGGTCTCGGCGGACAGCGCGCCGAGCACGTGCTCGCGCACCAGGGCGGTGAAGATCTCGGCTATCGCCGTCACGTGCTCCTGGGTCCGCCGGCTGGCCGCCAGGACCACCGACAGCGGTACGCCCTCCGCCACCAGCGCCGTGGTGGCGTCCATCAGGCGGCGGCTGACGTGGGTGATGCCGTCCTCCTCGACGGTGATGAAGCCCTGGTCGATGGACTCGGCGGTGTTCTCCTCGGTGAGCTGGTCGCCGAAGGCCGCCTTCAGCTCGTCCCAGTCGAGATGGACCGCCGTCTCGTCGGACCAGGGCGCGACGAGCGCAGCCTCCAGGCCGATGAGATCGGCGACGTCCCGCCCGCTCTCGCCGGCGCCGATCAGTTCGGCGATGCCGCCGAGGGTGTGGCCGCGCTCCAGCAGCTCGGCGATCATCCGCAGCCGGGACAGGTGGGCCTCCCCGTACCAGGCGATCCGTCCCTCCTTGCGGGGCGGCTGGAGCAGCTTCCGCTCGCGGTAGAAGCGCAGGGTGCGGGTGGTGATCCCGGCCGCTTCGGCCAGCTCCTCCACCCGGAACTCGCGGTGTCTGTCCTCGGGGGCAGCTTCGACCTTGTCCACGGCGCTCAGCATAGGACCGGCGCTTGTCCGATCGGAGCGGTCGGGCTTCTTCCATCAAGTGTCAACAAGGGCTACCCTGCCAACCGTGCCAGTGATTGCTGGCACGGTTGGCGTGATCCGCGCCGCGCCGAGCAGCGGCGACGTGCGCCCCACGGTCCCCCACCCCCAGGAGGACGCCGCATGGCATCCAGCACCAAGCGCCCCCGCCCCCGAGCCTCCGGGGCGACCACCCAGGACCGGTCGCGCACCGCGCCCGAGGCCGTGGAGCCGGAAGCTGTCGAGTCGGAAGCCGTTGAGCCCGAGGCTGTGGAGTCGGAAGCCGTCGAGCCGGAAGCGGTGGAGCCGGAAGCGGTCCCGCACGTCCGGGTCGCCGTCATCGGCTCCGGCTTCGGCGGCCTCGGCGCCGGCGTCCGGCTGCGCCGCGCCGGCATCACCGACTTCGTCGTCCTGGAGCGCGCCGACTCGGTCGGCGGCACCTGGCGCGACAACAGCTACCCCGGCTGCGCCTGCGACGTCCCCTCGCACCTCTACTCCTTCTCCTTCGCCCCCAACCCGGACTGGCCGCGCAGCTTCTCCGGCCAGCCGGACATCCGCGCCTACCTGGAGAAGGTCGCCGACGTCTTCGGCCTCCGCCCCCACCTGCGCTTCAACACCGAGGTCACCGAGGCCCGTTGGGACGTCGAGCGGACCCGCTGGCAGATCACCACGACGGCCGGCCGCTGGACCGCCGACGCCGTCGTGGCCGCCGCCGGACCGCTCGCGGACCCGCAGATCCCCGACCTGCCGGGCCTGGACTCCTTCCCCGGCAAGGTGTTCCACTCCTCCCGCTGGGACCACGACTTCCCGCTCGCGGGCAAGCGCGTGGCGATGGTCGGCACCGGGGCCTCCGCCGCCCAGATCGTCCCGGCGATCCAGCCGCAGGTGGGGAAGCTGACGGTCTTCCAGCGGACCCCGGCCTGGGTCCTGCCGCGCCGCGACCGGGCGATCACCGAGCTGGAGAAGCGGCTGCACGGCCGCTTCCCGATCACCGCGAAGGCCCGCCGGGGCACCCTGTTCGCCCTGCGCGAGCTCCAGGTGGACGCGTTCGTCCGGCGGCCCGGCCTGCTCAAGCTGGTCCAGCGCCTCGCCGAACGCCATCTCGCCGACGGCGTCGCCGACCCGGCCCTGCGGGCGAAACTCACCCCGGACTACCGGATCGGCTGCAAGCGGATCCTGCTCAGCAACACCTACTACCCGGCGCTCGCTGCCGCCAACACCGAGGTGGTCCCCGCCGGGCTGCGCGAGGTGCGCGGCTCGACCCTGGTCGCCGCCGACGGCAGCGAGCACGAGGTGGACGCGATCGTCTTCGGCACCGGCTTCCACGTCACCGACATGCCGATGGGCTCCCGGGTGTTCGGGGCCGACGGCACGAGCTTCGCCGAGAAGTGGAAGGAGGGCATGGAGGCCCTGCGCGGGTCCACCGTGCACGGCTTCCCGAACTTCTTCTTCGTCATCGGCCCCAACACCGGGCTCGGCAACAGCTCGATGATCCTGATGATCGAGTCCCAGCTCAACTACCTGATCGACGCGCTGACCAGGCTCGACGA
The DNA here is from genome assembly GCF_000966955.1 of Streptomyces sp. NRRL S-495. NCBI lineage: Bacteria > Bacillati > Actinomycetota > Actinomycetes > Kitasatosporales > Streptomycetaceae > Streptomyces > Streptomyces sp. NRRL S-495. Next base: position 972 of record NZ_JZWY01000033.1, on the reverse strand, counting down.
GATCGGCGCGACCGCGATGCAGCCCACCGCCCGGGCGCAGCGGCGCTGGAACCTCGAACTCCAGCACCGGATGGACCGCACGGTCTGGAGCACCGGCGGCTGCCGCAGCTGGTACCTGGACAAGAGCGGCAAGAACACGGTGCTCTGGCCCGGTTCGACCACCTCGTTCCGCCGCGCCACCCGCAAGGTGGACCTCACCGAGTACGAGCTGATCCTCCGCCAGGACGACCGGGCCGCGCTGTCGGAGCCGTTCGCATCGTCCGCACTGTCAGCGCCGCCGTCCGAGCCGTCCGCACCGTCCGGGCCGTCCGCGGCCGCCACCGGGACCGAGGAGGTCATGGCATGAGCCGCCGTCCGATCCCCGCCGACTGTCTCCAGCCGGTACCCGCCAAGGAGTTGGCCGTCCGCTCGGCCGACGGCACCCGGCTGCACGTCGAGGTCCACGGACAGCCGGGGGCGCCCACCGTCGTCCTCGCGCACGGCTGGACCTGCACGACCCACTTCTGGGCGCCGGTGATCCACCGGCTCGCCGACCGGTACCGGGTGGTGGTCTACGACCAGCGGGGCCACGGCCGGAGCGAGATCCCGTCGAGCCGGGCCCGCTACTCCACCCGCGCGCTGGCCGAGGACCTCGCCGCCGTGCTCACCCGGGTGGTCCCGGAGGGTGAGCGGGCGGTCCTGGCCGGGCACAGCATGGGCGGCATGACCATCATGGCGGGTTCCGCCCGCCCCGAGGTCGCCGAACGGACGGCGGCCGCCGTCCTGATCTCCACCGGGCCGTCCGACCTGCTCGCCGAGGTGCGGATCGTCCCGGACGCGGTGCGCCCGCCCGGGCTGCGCCGCTTCCTGCACCGGCAGGTGCTGCGGTCCCGGCTGCCGCTCGGGCCGGTCGGTCCGGTCAGCCGGGCCGGGCTCAAGTACGCGATCATGGGCGCGGAGGCGCCCGCCGAGCGCACCGAGGTGGCCGTCCGG
>NZ_JZWY01000032.1:0-3772 GCF_000966955.1 Streptomyces sp. NRRL S-495 | reverse complement strand
CGCACCGAGGTGGCCGTCCGGATGGCGCACGCCTGCCCGACCGGGGTCCGCGCCAACTGGGCGCGGGTGCTGGACCGGCTGGACGTCCGCCCCGGGCTGGCCCGCCTCGCCGCGCCGACGGCCGTCGTGGTCGGTGCCGAGGACCGGCTCACCCCGCCGGTGCACGCGCACCGCATGGTCGCGGCGCTCGCCGACCCGCAGGGGCTGCTCCTGCTGCCCGGGGTCGGCCACATGGCGCCGATCGAGCGGCCGGCCGAGGTCGCCGCCGAGATCGACCGGATGGCGACCGCCCACCTCCCGGCCCGCCGCGCCGCCGCGGACTCCGCGGACTCCGCCGCCACCACCGGTACCGACCTGCCGGCCGCCACCGTCGACCCCGAGAGGACCGCCGTCGCATGACCGCCACCCCACCGCTCTCCGCCCAGGTCGCCGTCGTCACCGGAGCCGCGCGCGGCGTCGGCGCCGCCCTGGCCCGCAACCTCGCCCGGCGCGGCGCCAAGGTCGCGCTGGTCGGCCTGGAGCCGGAGGAGCTGAAGGCCGTCGCCGCACAGTGCGGCCCGGACGCCACCGCCTGGGAGGCCGACGTCACCGACGTCGAGGCGCTCACCGGGCTCGCCGAGCGGATCAAGGCGCACTACGGCCGGATCGACACCGTCGTCGCCAACGCCGGCATCGCCCTGGGCGGTCCGCTGCTGGACAGCGACCACCGGGCGTTCAGCCGGGTGATCGAGGTCAACCTGCTCGGCAGCGTGGCCACCGCCCGGGCCTTCCTGCCCGCCCTCGCCGAGAGCCGCGGCTACCTCCTGCAGATCGCCTCGCTGGCCGCGCTGACCCCGGCGCCGCTGATGAGCGCGTACTGCGCGAGCAAGTCCGGGGTCGAGGCGTTCGCCCACGCGATCCGGGCCGAGGTCGCCCACCAGGGCGTCAAGGTGGGTGTCGGGTACCTGAGTTGGACCGACACCGACATGGTGCGCGGGGCCGACGAGGACGCCGTGCTCAAGCAGATGCGCTCCCGGCTGCCGTGGCCGGCCAACAAGACCTATCCGCTGGAACCGGCGGTGGACCGCCTGGCCGCCGGGATCGCCCGGCGCTCCGCCCATGTCTACGCCCAGGCGTGGCTGCGCGGGATGCAGCCGGTCCGCTGGGTCCTGCCGTCGCTGATCGCCGCCGTCGGGTCGCGCGACGTGGCCAGGCTGGCGCCCCAGCTCGCCGCCACCGCCGCCTCCCGCCTCCGCCCGGTCGGCGCCGGAGGCGCGGCCGACACCGCCGCCCGGTCCGACCAGGACTGACGGCCTGGCCCGTGCCGGACGGGGGACGTCAGCCGCTTTCCGCGGCCTCCCCGTCCGGCCGGGCGAGCCGCTTGAAGGTGTCGTAGGCGGTCTGGGTGAAGGAGGACCGCACCGTGGGGCCGGTGTTGGTGAGGGCGGCGACCGCGGTGGCGGTCTGCGGGCAGAAGCCGACGAACGCCGTGAAGCCGCGCGTCCCGCCGGAGTGGAAGAACAGGTCGCGGTCGTCCGGGGTGCGGCGGTGGTTCCAGACCAGGCAGATCTCGTCGCCGGAGCGCGGCAGCCGCAACCGGGGCCGCCGCACCTCCCGCAGCGCGGTGCCGAGCGGGCCGCCGTCCGGCTCCAGGTGGGCGCGCAGGAATCGCAGCAGGTCCGCACCCCCGGCCCGGACGGCGCCCGCGCCCGGGAGGGCGGGGATGCGCCACGGCGGGAGCGGCCGCCCGAGGTGGTGGCCGGTCGCGCACTGCGGCGCGTCGGGGGAGCAGGAGAGGGTCCGCAGCCCGAGCGGGCGGCCGATCCGCTCGCCGAGCAGCCCGGCGTAGTCGGGGCCGCGGCCCGCCTCGGCGAGCAGCCGGCCGAGCAGGCCGACTCCGTAGTTGGAGTACCAGTACACCTCACCGGGCGGGCGGCGCACGGTGGTTCGGGCCAGCGCCGCCCACAACCGCTGTTCGTCGTAGCCGGCGTAGGGGTTGCTGTTCCAGGCGGGGACGGCGCTCGCCAGCAGGCCCGGCGGCAGCCCCGGCAGGCCGGAGGTGTGGGTGGCCAGGTGGATCAGCCGGATCGGTCCGCCGCGCCGGACGTCCGGCGGCCGCCGTCCGGCCGGAAGGTGGCGCTGCACCGGGTCGTCCAGGGCGACCTCGCCGCGCGCCGCCAGCTCGGCCAGCAGCAGGGCGGTGAAGGTCTTGGTGACGGAGCCGAGTTCGTAGCCGGTGTCGGGTGTGCACGGGCCGCCGTCGCGGGCGGTCCGGCCGTGGCAGTGGACGGCGGAGCGCTCGCCGCGCGCCACCGCGAGGGTCACGGCGGTGGCGTGCGGCCCGGCGGCGAGCACGAGTCCGGCGAGCTGCTCCGCCCCGGGCGCACCGGGCTCGGTGCCCGCGACTCCCTCGATTCCCGCGACGCCCGCCGCTCCCGTGCCCGCCACCGTCGTGCTCATCGTGCCCTCACGCCGGGACCGCCGCGCCGCCGAGCGCGCGGGAGAGCGTGACGGTGCCCGCGACCACGGCGACCACGGCCGTGTGCTCGTGGTCGCGGAACGCCTGCTCGGGGTCGTCCGAGACCGGTTCCGCGCTTTCCCGGGGGATCAGCCCGTCCTCGCGCTGGATGGCGGCGAGCGCCTCCCAGCCCTGGGCGCCGGTGACCGGCTCCCCGATGCAGGAGTCCACCACCAGCAGCTCGCCGACGAGGTCCCACTGGCCGACCTCCAGCCAGGTGTCGACCCAGACCGGCAGCCAGTTGCGGACGTAGTCGCGCATCGGCTCGGGCATGCTCTCCGGTTGCGCGCCCCAGTCGGTGAGATGGAAGACGGCGTGGGTGATGTGGTAGCCGGTCAGCCAGTCGATCGCCCAGGGCTCGGGGGTGGCGCCGAGCCAGGTCCTGGCGGTGAGGGCGGGCCAGTCGTCGGGCTGGTTGCGCAGCCCGATCACCCGGCGCGCGTTGGCGAGGGCCAGCCGCCGGTTGGGCATCATCTCGATGGCCTGGATCCCGCGCACCTTGGTGAGCGATTCCAGCAGTTCCTCCAGCGCCGCGTGCCGGTAGCCGGACCGGGCGAAGTGGACGTATGTCTCCAGCGGGTCGGTCATCACCGGGTAGCGCAGCAGCCGCTCGTACAGGAGGTTCCCCTCGCGCAGCTGGGACCAGCCGAAGTCCAGGAGTTCACGGGCGATCCGGGCGTCCTCCGGGCCGGTGACGCCGTCGCGCAGGACGAGCGAGGCGGCGAGCGCGGACTCGGCGAGCGGCTTGTAGGCGTTGTTGGGATCGGCCAGGTCGATGGTGACGTCGTCGGGCAGTCGGCCGAAGCCGCGTTCGTGGCAGGTGTGCAGCCAGGACATCGCCCGGGAGCCCAACTGCTGTGCGGTGGCAAGGATCCGGTGGTCGGTCATGACGTCCTTCCGGTCAGCAGGCGCTCCGCGACGGCGAGTTCGAGCGCGGTGCGGGCGCTGCCGTCGCCGACGGCGCGGATCCGCTCCAGCATGGGTTCGACCTCCAGCGGCAGGTCCCGCCCGTCGGCCGCGAGCCAGGCGAGCCAGCGGGTCAGGCGGGCGGCGACGCGCTGGTCGCAGCGCAGGACGGAGCGGACGGCGCCGCGGGCCAGGGCGAGGGTGTGCTCGCGGGCGGCGTCGTGGACGGGCCCGTCGAGGCCGGGCAGGGCGAGCGCGGAGAGCTGGGCCATCCGCACCGACCAGGCCTGCCAGGCGTACGGCTCCGGGAGCGGGGCGCGGCCGGGCCGCGGCGCCCCCCGGGCGGCGTCCTCGCCCGCCGCCCCGGGG